>DFIE01000036.1:0-793 GCA_002372735.1 Clostridiales bacterium UBA3705 | reverse complement strand
AAGAATCTCAAGGGCTTTGACGTGCGGATGGTCACCAAGGAAAACGGCTATATCCGCCAGCTGAATCTGGCCATCCAGGAGCTGGACGTCTTTACCCTGGGCTTTGAGGAGGCCTATCTCAGCGTGGAGGAGTTCCGCTCCTACGAGGCCAAGCTCAACGCCCGGCTGGTGCCCTGCCAGGCGGATCTCAACGCCTTCCGGGTGGTGAAGGAGGAATATGAGCTGGACCGGATGCGCCAGGCCCAGGCCATCACCGACAGAGCCTTTACCCAGGTGCTGGAGCGGATCCACGAGGGGATGACCGAGAAGGAGCTGGCCGCCGAGCTGATTTACTGCCTGTACAAAAACGGCGCAGACGACCTGAGCTTTAAGCCCATTGTGGTGGCCGGGCCCAATTCCTCCATGCCCCACGGCGTGCCAGGTGAGCGGAAGCTGCAAAAGGGCGACTTTATCACCATGGACTTTGGCGTGATTTACCGGGATTACTGCTCCGATATGACCCGGACCGTGGCCCTGGGCTACGCCACCGAGGAGATGCGTAAGGTCTATGACACCGTGCTGCAGGCGCAGCTGGCCGGCATTGCCGCCACCCATGCCGGCGTAACCGGCCAGGCCATTGACGGCACCGCCCGCAAAATCATTGCCGAGGCCGGCTACGGCGACTGCTTTGGCCACGGCTACGGCCACTGCCTGGGCCTGGAGATTCACGAGGCCCCCTACTGCAACCCCTCCAACGACAAGCCTATGCCCGCAGGCTCCGTCTCCTCTGCCGAGCCCGGCATCTATCTGCCCG
>DFIE01000167.1:7346-8411 GCA_002372735.1 Clostridiales bacterium UBA3705 | reverse complement strand
AGGGCCGCAACAAGCACCACTACGAGTATTGGACCGACATCGCCCCCGGCAAGCACAATTACGAGGCGGTGCCCATGCCCACCCGCTATATGGTCGAGTCTGTGATGGACCGGATTGCCGCCAGCAAAACCTACAGGGGCAAGGCCTACCAAGACGGCGACTCTCTGGACTATCTGATCAAGGCCCAGGAATCGCCGCTGCTCCACCCCCAGACCTATGCCCAGCTGGTATTTCTGCTCACCCTGCTGCGGGACCGCGGCGAGAAGACCACCTTTGCCTTTATCCGCCGTGTGGTGCTCAAAGAGGTTCCCCTTGCCCAGTGGGAGCAGCGTGTGAAGGAGTTTTTATGATTACCATTCGAATCGCCGGGCTCCGGGTCGGTGTGGACAACCAATACGACCTGCACCCCTGGCTGGATGCGTTTGCCGTCTCCGGGCCGCCGGATTTCACCGTCCGGGTCGCGCCGGAGGAGCTTGCGGCCGAGGCCGCCTTCGGCCAAAACGACCCCGCCTATCTGGAGTATGTGTGCGCCTATCGGGCCATCGCCCGCAGGCTGCCGTCCTATGAGGCCTTTGTGTTCCACGGCGCGGTGGTGGTGCGCAAGCAGAAAGCCTACCTGATCACCGCCCCCAGCGGCACCGGTAAAACCACCCATGCCAGACTCTGGCTCAGGGCCTTTCCGGACTGCTGGATTCTCAACGGCGACAAGCCCATTCTCCGTTGGGGAAAGCAGGGGTTTTACGCCTGCGGTACCCCCTGGCGGGGCAAGGAGCACTACGGCACCCGCAGCTGTCTGCCCCTGGCAGGCATCGCGCTGCTGACCCGGGGAGAGGAAAACCGGATCGCCCCTGCCGCCGGGGACGAGCGGACCGCCTTCGTGATGCACCAGGTCTTTCTGCCCGAGGAGCCCCTCCCCCGGGTACAGACCCTGGAGCTGCTGGACCGGCTGCTGTCCACGGTGCCGGTGTACGATTTGCAGTGTGACATGTCCCTCGAGGCCGCCCAGGTGGCCTGGGCGGGGATGTCCGGCACCCAATAAAGTAAAAGCAGACGCCGATCGGGGCG
>DFIE01000167.1:0-7282 GCA_002372735.1 Clostridiales bacterium UBA3705 | reverse complement strand
TTTTTAGATCCTGCTTATTTTTTCACCGTGTACTTCCGCACACCCAATACGGTCTCCCCGTCAATCTGCAGGGCGGTGGGCCGGTCAAACTCCACAGTGATCTCTCTGCCGGTGAGCACCTTGACCATCTTGTCGTGCTTGATATGCTCGCCCTTGAAGATGGAGGGGAACACCGCCAGGGTGCGCAGCTTGCCGCTGCCGTACATCACCAGGGTGGAGACGGTCTCACTCTTCAGCCGGTCCTGGTCCGGAGTGGCCATCATGCCGCCGCCGTAAAACCTGCCGTTCATGGTGGGGGCCAGCCACACCTTGGAGAAGGTCTGGGTCTTGCCGTCCACGGTGACGGTGGCGTTTCTGGGCCGGAAATGGAACAGCAGTCCCTTGATGGCGATGCCGGTGTAATTGATCGGCTTGTCAGACGTCTGGCGGAGCTTGTCGCCCACCTCGCAGCAGTAGCCGTCAATGCCGTAGCCCACCCCGTTCAGGAACAGGCGGGTCTCTCCGTTCACTGTTACCCGGGGCAGGCGGGTGAGATAGGGGGCCATGTCCACCGGCTCAGTGGAGCCGGACCTGCCAATGTCCCGCAAAAAGTCGTTGCCCGTGCCGTTGGAGCGGAAGTAGACCTTTCCCGGCAGCTGCAGGCCCCGGGTGTCATTGATGAAGTGGTTCAGCGTGCCGTCACCGCCGCACAGGATGATGGCGTCGCCCTCGGCCATAGAAGCCACCAGGCCGGCCATATCGTCAATTTTGGTGACGTCCAGAATCTCCCGGCTGTCACCGTAGGCGGACCAGTCCTCGCCGGCGGCCTTGCTGCCCTGGCCGTTGCCGGACAGGGGATTGTAGAGGATGTAATACTTCATGGGATTCCTTTCTGTGTTTGCGGTTAGTCTATGGTGTCGGGCAGCTGGTGGCGGATGATCTTCACAGCACACAGCACCACGCCCAGGTTCATACAGCCCTCTGCCAACAGAGTGGCGCCCAGCAGCATGGTCACAGCCCTGGTGGCCTCCAGGGGGCGCAAGAGCATCACCAGGCCCAGCGCAGCCGCACTCAGGGCCAGGGCCAGGATCACCCACCAGGTGCAGATGCCAAAGCGCCTGGCCTCCAGGGCGATCTGGAGCTTCAGCAGCCCGTCGGTGAGAATCACAATGCCGCAGGCGGTGGCGTAAAAGCTGATGGCAGTTAAGGGTTTTGCCAGGGTGACGATTCCAAGGGTTACCAGCAGCAGACCAGCTGCAAGGTCATACTGGAAAGCCAGCCTGTACAGATCCCTGGAAAAATATCCCACCAGCTTCACCCCGCCGAAGACCAGCAGGGACGCGCCGAACAGAACCCGGAACACAGACAGCGAGAAATCGGGCCGGACCATCAACAGCGCACCGAAGAGGATAAACACCGCCGAGAGCAGGATGTAGCCCGTTTTTGCCACATACATGGGTTTTGTGGAACGCATAGATGTCACTTCCTTTGCTTACCGGGTTATGATAACATATCCTCGCCGGGCTTCCAATAGACACAATGACACACTTTGTCGAAATTTTGGGCAGATTTCATAATCTGCCCAAAAAGGGCAATCCCGGCGTCCGGCGGCCTGCGTACAAAAAAAGCCCCCGCTCCGGAAACCCGGAGCGGGGGGTTCGGCCCAATCAGCCCTCAATCAGGATGGTCTTCTTTTCCGGCAGAACCTTGTCCCGCTTGGCCACGGTCAGGTGCAGAACGCCGTCTTCAAACCGGGCCTTGATGTCGTCCTCCCGGACGGCCTCGCCCACAAAGTAGCTGCGCTGCATGGCGCCGGCGTAGCGCTCCTGGCGGATTACCTTGCCCTTTTTGTCGGTCTCGTCCTTGTCCAGGCCCTTGGAGGCGGAGATGGTCAGATACCCGTGGTTCAGGCTCAGCTGAATCTCGTCCTTTTTAAAGCCGGGCAGATCAATGGCCAGCTCGTAGTGGTCCTCGTGCTCGTGCACGTCAGTCTTCATCACGTGGGAGGCGTGCTTGCCGTAGAGCTTGCGCTGGGTGTTGTCCAGCTCTCTCTCCCAGGGGAAGCGCATCCAGTCGTCAAACAAATCCTCACCAAAAAATCCAGGCATCAACATGTTGAATTCCTCCTTTTACTCATTTACATGTGGTTGTCTCTATGTACTTGAGCATCGAAACGGAGGGACTTGTGTTTGCACTTTGCTCGTTTCTTTGTTCTGGGATTATTATAGCACAAAAATTAGCACTGTCAATAGTAGAGTGCTAATTTTTGTGTAAACCTTTTTTGACGGATTTGTGAACGGACTGTGAACGGAAATTACCGCTCAAACTTCCGCAGCAGCCACATTTTCAGCCCCTTGTCATAGGGGTGCTCCCGCAGGGAGAGATTGCCCACCGTGCTGCCGGTCAGAACGGTGGCGGGGTGGGTAAACTCCCGAAAGCCCCATTTGCCGTGATAGGCGCCCATGCCGGAGTGTCCTACCCCGTTAAAGGGCACGCCCTTTACCATCATGTGCAGGCACACCTCGTTGATACAGCCGCCGCCGTACTGCTGGCTTGCCATTACCCGGTTGGCCCAGCGTTTGTTTTTGGTGAACAGATACAAAGCCAGCCCGTGCTCCCTGCCGGCGATGGTCTCCATCAGCCGGTCAATTTCCCCGTCGGGGAAGGGGACCACCGGCAGCAGGGGATTGAACAGCTCGTGCTGTACAATGGGCTCGGTGATTTCCACCGGGTAGATCACTGTGGGGCAGTAGCGCTGCTGTTCCCGGTCGCCCCTGCCGCCATAGACGATCCGGTCCCGGTAGCGTTCGGCCTCGGCGGCGCACTTGTCCCAGGCTGCGGCGGTGATCAGCCGGGGGTACTCCGGGTTCTGCAGGGCATCCGGGCCGATCTGCCGCCGGAACTCAGCCTTCAGCGCTTCCAGGAAGGGCTCTGCCACCTCCCGGGCCACGGCCACCTGGTTCACATTGATACAGATCTGCCCGCTGTTGAGCAGCTTGAAAAAGGCAATTTTCCGTGCGGCATCCTTCAGGTCTGCGTCCTTGCGCACCACGCACCAGTTGCCCGTCTCTCCGCCCAGCTCCAGGGCCACGGGAGTCAGGTGGCGGGCGGCCATTTCCAAAACATGGCGGCCCACCCGGGGCGAGCCCGTGTAAAAGATTTTGTCAAACCGCTGCTCCAGGCACAGGTCTGCCACCTCGTGCCCGCCCTCCACCAGGGCCACATACTCCGGGGGAAAGGTCTGCTCCACCAGGGCGGCCAGGGCGGCGGCGCAGTGTGGGGTCTTGGAGCTGACCTTGAGCACTGCGGTGTTGCCCCCGGCCAGGCTGGCGCTCAGCACCCCCAGGCACAGCAGCACCGGGAAGTTGAAGGGGCTGATAATCAGGGTGAGGCCGTAGGGCTGATGGTATACCCGGGTGAGCAGGCTGGGAAAGCAGGTCAGCCCGCTGAAATGGAGCTCCGGCCGGGCCCAGCGCCGCAGGCCCCGGATCGTCTCGTTCAACTCCAGCAGCAGACTGCCCACGTCGCAGAAGTAGGCCTCCGCTGCGGCCCTGCCTAAATCTGCCCGCAGGGCCTGTACCAGGTCCTGCTCGTGGGCCTGGATGGCGGCGCGGAGCTTCTTCAGCTGTGCCAGCCGCCAGGCCACCGGCAGTGTGGCGCCGGTGGCAAAGAATTGCCGCTGGGATTCTACCAGCCCGGCAATGGAAGCGTTGTCGTAATTCATAAGACCTCCTTGGCCCGCAGACAGACCAGGGAGGTCAAACAGCTTATAAGGGCTGGTCCTGATCTGAGGGGATATACTCCATGATCTGGTTGACTGAGCAGTTCAGAATTCTGCACAAATCGTTTATCGTAGTGCTGTTGATCGGCCTGTTCTTGCGGAGCTTGTCGATGGTGGAACTGGAAATATGGTGGTTCTTGATCAAGGTGTAGGTTGTCTCGTCAGAGGATTTTAGCGTTGCCCAGAAGGGGCCGAAGGAAATCAAAGTATCGCCTCGCCTGCTAATATACTTGTTGAAATAGTAACAGGGAAACAAACTCTTGACTATAGTCGCAAAAAAGACTATAATAGGGCAAGGTAAAATATAAGTCAATATGAGGAGTGTAATACGCTATACAAGACTAATTAAAGACATTTTCTAGTAATTTTTCACATAATTGACAAATCAACCATATAAAACAAGCTGAAGACTGCGGAGAACAGTCTTCAGCTTGGGGGATTTACACCCTGGGCTTACTTCAAAGGCTCAAAATCTGCCGGGCCGTGCTTGCACAGGGGGCATACAAAGTCCTCGGGCAGCTCCTCGCCCTCGTAGACGTAGCCGCAGACCTTGCAGACCCAACCCTTCTTCACGGTGGTCTCGGGCTTGGGCTTGACGTTGGCCTGGTAGAAGTTGTAGGTCATGGTCTCCTTGTCAGACAGGACTCTGGCCTCGCTGACGGTGCAGATAAACATGCCGTGGGTATCCAGGTCCACATACTGCTGCACGTCCAGGCTCATAAAGGCGTTGATGTACTTGGGCAGGAAGACCAGCCCGTTGTCGGAGCGGAGCACCTCCTTGCCGGCAAACTTGTCCACGTTCTTGCCGGACTGGAAGCCGAAGTGCTGGAACACAGAGAAGGGCGCCTCCACAGACAGGCAGTTGACGTTGAGCTTGCCGGTCTTCTTCACCAGCTCATGGGTAAAGTTGGCCTTGTTAATGCAAACGGCGATCCGGTTGGGGGTGTTGGTCACCTGGGACACGGTGTTCACAATGCAGCCGTTGTCCTTCTCGCCGTCCCGGGCGGTGACCACATACAGGCCGTAGCCGATCTTGAACAGGGCGGTCAGGTCGCTCTTGTTGGCGGTCTCGTCGTGCTGGGCCAGGTAGTCCTTGCACAGCTCGTCGGCCAGGGCCTCGATCTGGGCGGTGCTCTCGGCGTTCAGGGCGGACTTGATATGCACGGTGGTGTCGGTAAAGGTCAGGTTCTTGCAGCCCTCCAGCATAGAGCGCATCACCTTTGCGGCGGTGGGCGCCCAGGAGCCGTTTTCCATCAAGGCCACGGTCTTGTTCTTCCAGCCCCGCTCGGCCAGGTGCAGCAGGAACTCCCGCATATAGGGGAAAATCTCTGCGTTATAGGTGGTGGTGGCCAGCACGATCCGCCCGTAGCGGAAGGCGTCCTCCACGCACTCATACATATCCGTCCGGGCCAGATCCGCCACCACAACCTTGGGGCAGCCCTTGGCCTTCAGCTGCTCGGCCAGCAGCTCCACAGCCTTCTTGGTGTGGCCGTACACGGAGGTGTAGGCAATCAGAATGCCCTCGCTCTCGGTGCCGTAGCCGGACCAGGTGTTGTACAGATCCAGATAGTAGCCCAAATTCTCCTTCAGCACCGGGCCGTGGAGGGGGGCGATGACCTGGATATCCAGCTTGGCGGCCTTTTTCAGCACGGCCTGCACCTGGGCGCCGTACTTGCCCACGATGCCGAAGTAATAGCGTCTGGCCTCGCAGGCCCAGCCCTCGGGATCCTCCACGTCGTTGGCGCCGAACTTGCCAAAGCCGTCGGCGGAGAACAGGACCTTGTCCTTATCGTCATAGGTCATAATGACCTCGGGCCAGTGGACCATGGGGGCTGCCACAAAGTGCAGGGTGTGCTCACCCAGCTCCAGGGTGTCGCCCTCCTTGACCACCAGCCGGCGGTCGGCAAACTCGGTGCCGAAGAAGTTCAGCATCATGGGGAAGGCCTTGGCGGAAGACACCAGCGTGGCCTTGGGGAAGCGCTCCATAAAGATCTGGATGTTGGCGCTGTGGTCGGGCTCCATGTGCTGGACCACCAGGTAGTCGGGCTCCCGGCTGCCGAGCACGGCCTGGAGATTGGACAGCCACTGCTGGGTAAAGTTCTGATCCACGGTGTCCATCACGGCGATCTTCCGATCCAGGATCACATAGGAATTGTAGGCCATGCCCAGGGGGACGTGATAGTGCCCCTCAAACAGATCGATCCGGTGGTCATTGACGCCGACGTAGCGGATGTCGTTGGAAATATGCATGGTAATAGCTCCTTTACAGGTATTTCAGACCCGCCCCCGGCGGGCGGGATTCAGATCATCACCATTTTACATGATTCCGTTCCATTTTGCAATAGGGTCCGAAAAAAAGACCTTCCGGAGCTTCGAAAAAAGACCTGCCGGAGCTTGTTTAGAATATATTCATAATTCACGAAAAAAATCCTTGACAAAAGAGAAAAATATGTATATTATTGAAGCAATAATGTGAAATATATTACTCATAAGGAGGCATATAAAGATGAAGAACCCCCTGTCTCAAAATGAATTTAAAATCATGGAGCTGCTATGGAACGAGGGCCGCTCCCTGTCCAGGCCGGAGATTATTGAGCGCACCCCCGACCGGAACTGGAACCCCAACTCGATCCACCTGATCCTGAACAACATGATTGACAAGGGGGCAATCACCATTGACGGCCTGACCCGCTGCGGCCGGGGCTACGGCCGGACCTACGCCCCCACCATGTCCCGTATCGACTATGCGGTGGACCAGCTGGAGCAGACCACCGACGCCATGACGCCCGACCAGCGTGTGCTGGCGCTGATGGGCAAGCTGCTGGAGCGCTACCAGCTCTCCGACCAGACCCTGGCAGAGCTGAAGGCGCTGCTGGAAAAATAACCTGACGCAAGCTCCCGGCTGCCGGTGCTCCGGCCGCCGGGATTTTTCATCGTGCCGGAAAACACTTGCGCTTTTGGCGGTTTGCTGGTATACTGAACGCAAAGAAACCATCAAGGGGGCAACACTATGATCACGGTATCGGATCTTGGCATGCAGTTTGCCGGCTCTGTGCTTTTCCAGCACGCGGACCTGCAGTTTACGGCGGGCAACTGCTACGGCGTCATTGGCGCCAACGGAGCGGGGAAGTCCACCTTCCTGCGCATTCTCTCCGGGGAGCTGGAGCCCACCAAGGGCTATGTGGCGGTCAAGCCCGGGGTGCGGATGTCGGTGCTGAAGCAGGACCAGTTCCAGTATGACGCCTACACCGTGATGGACACGGTGATTATGGGCAACCAGCACCTGTACGACATTATGAAGCAGAAGGACGCCATCTATGAAAAGCCGGACTTTTCCGACGAGGACGGCATCCTGGCTGCGGAGCTGGAGGCGGAGTTTGCCGAGCTCAACGGCTGGGAGGCGGAGTCTGACGCCAGCCGGATTCTCCAGGGGCTGGGCATTGACGTGGCCAAGCACTACGATCTCATGGCCGACACCGATCCCCGCGACAAGGTCAAGGTTCTGCTGGCCCAGGCCCTGTT
>DFIE01000173.1:10140-25182 GCA_002372735.1 Clostridiales bacterium UBA3705 | reverse complement strand
AACATCTGACGGAAAGCCAGACGACCGATGCGGCCAAAGCCATTGATTGCAACTTTAACAGACATAATAGTTTTCCTCCGTTTCATGCGCCTGTGGCGCTAAATCATGAAATAAATCGATATCTTCCAACCGATATGCGCTATTATATACCAAAACCGTCAGCTTGTCCAGCCTTTTCCGCTGATTTTTGTTATGGAATGGAATTTTTTTTCCCTCCCCGCCCCGAAAGCTCCAAGCTGCCCTGCCGGGCCGGGAATTCCCGCCGGAAACCGCGCTTTTCCCCTCCGACAGGGCCGCCGCGGGGCAAAGCAAGGGCGGACGCCCCGCTTCGGGCGTCCGCCTCTGCCGATGATCCGTCCCCCCGTCCCGGAGGCTGAGGCCGCCGGGCTTTGCTTTGCCGGGGGAGGTTTTTTCAAAAAGCACTTGTATTCTTGGGGAAATTGCAGTATAGTATGTGGGATATTTCACTGCATACGAGGTAATCACCATGAAAAAACGCAATGTCTGTGTCCTGTTCGGCGGCATCTCCCCGGAGCACGACGTGTCTCTGCGCTCGGCGGAGTCGGTGCTGAGCCATATGGACCCGGAAAAATATAACATCTATCCCCTGGGCATCACCAAGGACGGCCGGTGGATTCTCTACGGCGGCAAGGACTACAGCCTTCTGCCCGGGGAGCGGTGGATGGAGTGCCCCGCCAACCGGCCGGCGGCCTTTTCCCCCATCCGGGGCCAGGGCTTGCTGAGCTTTGAGGGCGACACCGTGGTCCGGGAGCGGATCGACGTGGTCTTCCCGGTGCTCCACGGGGAAAACGGCGAGGACGGCTCTGTCCAGGGCCTGCTCCAGCTGGCGGGCATTCCCTACGTGGGCTGCCATGTGGCCGCCTCCGCCGCCTGCATGGACAAGAGTCTCACCAAGCTCATCGCCGACCAGGCCGGGGTCCGGCAGGCCGCCTGGGAGCTGGTCACCCGCCGGCAGCTGGCCGAAGACGAGCTTGCCGTCCTGGACCGGATAGAGGCCCGGTTTGCCTACCCGGTGTTTGTCAAGCCTGCGGGCACCGGCTCCTCTGTGGGCGTCAGCAAGGCCGGCGACCGGCAGGCCCTGTCCGCCGCCCTGGCCCAGGCCGTGCGCTTTGACGCCAAGGTCCTGGTGGAGGAGTTCATCCCCGGCCGTGAGGTAGAGGTGGCCGTCCTGGGCAACCGGGATCCTGTGGCCTCCGTCTGCGGCGAGATTGACACCGGCGCGGAGTTCTACGACTACGAGACCAAGTACCACACCTCCACCTCCACCCTGTACATCCCCGCCCGGATCTCCGAGCGGACCATGGAGACCGTCCGGGAGGCTGCGGTGCGGATCTACCGGGCCATGGGCTGCACCGGCCTGTCCAGGGTGGACTTCTTTGTCACCTGGGAAAAGGAAGAGGTGGTCTTTAACGAGATCAACACCCTGCCCGGCTTTACCTCTATTTCCATGTATCCCAAGCTCTTTGCCGCCAGCGGCATCCCCTACAACGAGCTGATCGACCGGCTGCTGCAGCTGGCCATGGAGGCCTGAGATGGAGCCCCGCAACGTGCTGCTCCAGGTCACGGGCATCCAGCGCTACGAAAACGCCCGGCCCGAGACCATCACCCTCACCACCGACGGCCTGCTCTGGGAGCAGGACGGGGTGCTCTGCCTGCAGTATGAGGAGAGCGAGCTCACCGGCCTGGAGGGGACCACCACGTTCTTCCAGCTGGAGGGCGAGCGCATCCGGCTGATCCGCACCGGCAGGGTAAACTCCCGCATGGAATTCGTCCTGGGCCGGGTGGACCAGAGCCTGTATGACACCGGCTTCGGCGCGGTGCTGCTCACCATCCGCACCACCCAGATGGAGTGCCACATGGACGCCCGGGGCGGCAATTTCCGGGTGGCCTACAAAATCACCATTGAGGAAATGGGCAGCGGCGAGATCGAATATCGGGTGGAGGTCACCCCCCAGTAAACCGACCGCGGCGGTGTACCGATTTGTAACCGGCTAACTTAAACAAATATTCAAACGATGGGATTTCCTCCCGGGTTTCGGCCCGGGAGGATTATTTTTTTCTGAAAAAAGTTTGAGAAAGTGATTGCATTTTTGATACCGAGGGGTTATACTAAGAGCAAAGTGGAGCGAAGTGGCAGAAAGTGCCACAAAATCCCAGTCTCGTGGAGGAGGTGAACAGGATGCTGGGCAAATACACCCATAACGTTGATGCCAAGGGCCGCCTGTTCGTGCCCTCCAAGCTCCGGCAGGAGCTGGGCGAGACCTTTTATGTGATGATCGGCCTGGAGCACAACCTGCTGGTCTACCCCGAGGAAAAGTGGCAGGCCCTGTCCGCCAAGTTCAACGAGGTGCGCCTCACCCAGGCCAAGGCCATCCGCTACATTTACGCCAACGTGGCCAAGTGCGAGCCCGACAAGCAGGGCCGCTTCCTGATCCCCCAGCTGCTGCGTGACTACGCCAACCTGAAGGACGACGTCACCTTCCTGGGCCAGGGCGACCACGCCGAGATCTGGAACGCCGCCGACTACGCCGCCAAAGAGGCCGAGTTCCTGGCCGGGCCTGACAACCTGGCTGCTGCCCTGGGAGAGCTGGGGCTGTGAGCGGGTTCTATCACGCCTCGGTCCTGCCGGAGGAGACCATCCAGTCTCTGGCCATCCGGCCGGACGGGATTTATCTGGACGGCACCCTGGGGGGCGCGGGCCATTCCGGCATGATTGCCGCCCGGCTCACCACCGGCCGCCTCATCGGCATCGACCGTGACCCCAACGCCCTTTCCGCCGCCCGGGAGCGGCTGGCCCCCTGGCAGGACCGGGTCACCCTGGTGCGGGGCAATTTCCGGCAGCTGGCCTCCATTCTGGACGAGCTGGGCATTGCGCAGGTGGACGGCATGCTCTTTGACCTGGGCGTGTCCTCCCCCCAGCTGGACGAGGCCTCCAGAGGCTTTTCTTATATGCACGACGCCCCCCTGGACATGCGCATGGACCCCGACGACAGTCTGAGCGCCTACACCGTGGTCAACACCTGGGACCAGGCGGAGCTGCGGCGGATCCTCTTCACCTTCGGCGAAGAGCGCTACGCCCCGCTCATTGCGGCGGCCATTGTCCGGGCCCGGGAGCAAAAGCCCATCCAAACCACCCTGGAGCTGGTGGAGATCATCCGCGGGGCCATGCCCCAAAAGGCCCTGCGGGAAAAGCAGCATCCGGCCAAGCGCACCTTTCAGGCCATCCGCATTGCGGTGAACGACGAGCTGGGCGCGGTGGACGAGATGATGCAAGCTGCCATTGGCCGTCTTGCCCCCGGCGGACGGCTGGCGGTGATCACCTTCCACTCGCTGGAGGATCGGATCGTGAAAAACGGCATGGCCCAGGCAGCCAAGGGCTGCACCTGCCCGCCGGAATTCCCGGTCTGCGTCTGCGGCAAAACGCCCCAGGTGCGGATCATTACCAGAAAACCCATCACTGCTTCCCCCCGGGAGCTGGAGGAAAACCCCAGGTCCCGCAGCGCCAAGCTGCGCGTGGCGGAGAAGCTGCCGAAGTAAGGAGTACGTCATGGCTGAGAGAAGACAATTCAATATGGTCAACGGCTCTGCGGCGTACGACCTGTATTCCACCCGGTTTGACGGCACCGCCGCCCGGAAGCCGCAGCCTGCGGTTCTGCCCGACGAGGTGCAGCTGCCCCAAAAGAAAACCGTCCAAAAGGCAAAGATCGTCATCTCCCCCTTTGCGGCGGTGGGCATGCTGGTGGTGGTGGCCCTGCTGGCCATGGTGGTTTACGGCTATGTGCAGTACTATGAGGCCACCTCCCGGGTGGGGGAGCTGGCCAGCCAGCTCAGCGCCGCCCAGCAGGAGAACACCAAGCTCCGCTCCTCTTATGAGAGCAAAATCGACCTGACCAAGATTGAGGCCGACGCCCGGGAGCTGGGTATGCGCCAGCCCACGGCCAAGCAGACCGTGTATCTCAACATTGCCGGCGCCGACCACACCGAACTCCTCCAGGTGGACGACCGGGGCTTTGCGGAAAAGACCTGGGATGCCATCAGCGAGAGCTTCACAGGCATTGTGGAATACTTCCGCAAATAAACACATACATAAAAAGGGCGGCAGTCCGTTGCCGCCCTTTTCTGGCCGTTAAGACCCGGGGCGACAGGCCCGCCGGCGACGGCATTTTTCCAGGAAGGCAGGTGCGTTCATGGCGAAAAAACCGAATATCCGCATTCTCCGCCCGGGGCAGAAGAGCGGCTACGACAAGGAGCGCTCCAATCTGCAGGTGCTGCGGCGGACCACGGGAATCATGATTTTCTGCTCGGTGGTGCTCTTTGCGCTGCTGATTGGCCAGCTGTTCCGGGTGATGATTCTCGACCACGAGTACTACGAGAGCAAGGCCATTGACAACCAGACCCGTTCCACCGCAGTCTCCGCGGACCGGGGCACCATCTACGACCGCAATATGAATGCCCTTGCCGCCTCAACCACGGTGGAAAACGTCTTCATCGACCCCCTTGAAATCAACCGGGCCGAGGAGGACGTCCAATTTATCGCCCAGAATCTGGGGCGGATTTTAAGCGTGGAGCCCTCCTTCATCCTGGAGCAGGCGGCGGACGTCAATATGCGCTACAAGGTCATTGCCCGCAAGCAGCCCCTTGAGATTGCCCAGGCGGTGCGGGCCTTTATCAACGAAAACCAGCTCACCGGCATCCACCTGGAGTCCGACTCCCAGCGCTACTACCCCTACGGCACCCTGGCGGCCCAGGTGATCGGCTTTACCAACGCGGAAAACCGGGGCTCCGAGGGGCTGGAGGCCTATTACGACAACACCCTCCAGGGCACCGCCGGCGCGGTGATCACCACCAAGGGCAACTACGAAACCGAGATGCTCTTCTCCTTTGAGAAGTATTACGAGGCCACCAACGGCAACTCCCTGGTGCTGACCCTGGACGCCACCGTCCAGTATTACCTGGAGAAGAATCTCCAGGCGGCCATTGCCAAGTACGACGTCCAGCACGGCGCCTTCGGCATTGTGATGGACGTGAACACCGGGGCCATCCTGGCCATGGCCACCGAGGGGGGCTATGACCCCAACAACTACCTGGAGATCCTGGACGAGCGGGTCCTGGAGGATCTTGACAAGCTCAGCCAGGAGATGGACAAGGAGAAGGAGGGCACCGCCGCCTACCAGGCCCTGGCGGACCAGTACAACCAGGAGGTGGTCTCCGCCCGGCTGTCCCAGTGGCGCAACCGCTGCGTGTCTGACGGCTACGAGCCCGGCTCCACCTTCAAGACCATCACCCTGGCCGCCGCCCTGGAGGAAGGGGCGGTCAGCCTGGATAACACCTTCTATTGCGGGGGCGAAAAGGACTACCCCGGCCGTGACGACACCCTGCACTGCTGGCAGGCCTACGGCCACGGCACCCAGAACACCGCCCAGGCTCTGCAGAACTCCTGCAACATCGCCTTTGCCGACATGGGCCTGCTGCTGGGGGGCGAAAAGCTCTACGACTACATTGACGCCTTCGGTATGCTGGAGCGCACCAAGATCGATATGTCCGGCGAGGGCTGGGGCGTGTTCCACACCAAAGAGCGGATGTCCGAAAACGCCCAGCTGACCACCGTGGCCTTCGGCCAGTCGGTGAAGCCCACCCCCATCCAGATGGTCCGGGCCATTGCGGCGGTGGTCAACGGCGGCTATGTGCTCAAGCCCTATGTGGTAGAGGAGATTCTGGACGCCGACGGCAACGTGATCCAGAAAAACGGCAAGACCGTTCTGCGCCAGGCCATCAGCGAGGACACCTCCAGGCTCATGTGCCAGCTCATTGAGTCCGTGGTCACCGACGGCACCGCGGGCAACGCCGAGATCCCGGGCTACCGGGTGGGCGGCAAGACCGGCACCTCCGAAAAGCTGGACGTCTACGACGAGGACGGCAACCTGACCGAGGATAAGATCGTCTCCTTCGTGGGCATTGCCCCCATGGATAAGCCCCAATATATCGTGCTGGTGGCCCTGGATACCCCCAGCACCAAAACCGGCATTTACATCTCCGGCGGCGTGATGGCCGCCCCGGTGGTCCGCGACATTTTCTCTGACACCCTGCTGTATCTGGGCGTCCAGCCGGACTACACCGACGTGGACATGCGCACGGTCAACGTCCAGATGCCCGAGCTTCGGGATCTGAACGAGGCCGAGGCCGCCGAGCTCCTGGCCGCCCAGAGCCTGACCTACATCACCGTGGGCACCGGGGCCGAGGTCACCGGCCAGATCCCCGATACCGGCGCCATGCTGCCGGGCAACTCTCAGGTTATTTTGTACATGGGCGAGCCCGTGCCCAAGGACAAGGTGCCCGTGCCCAACTTTGCCAATATGACCCGGGCCCAGGCCCAGCAGGCCGCGGCCAACGTGGGCCTGTATCTGCAGACCAAGGGCTCCTCTGCGGGCAAGGCCGTGGCCACCAGCCAGGACTGGGCCGCCGGGGAGGAGGTCCCCCTGGGCACCACCATCACCTGCGAATTCACCGACCCCACTGCCCAGGACTGATGCCCGGGCCATGCCAAAGGAAAGACGGTACTGTTATGAAGCTATCTGAACTACTGCAGCATATCCCTGTGCTGGAGACCAACGCGGACCTGTCCATGGAGATCTCCGGCGTCAGCTACGACTCCCGCCAGACCCGGCCCGGCCACCTGTTTGTGGCCATCACCGGCTTTGCCGCCGACGGCCACCGGTTCATCCCCATGGCGGCCCAAAAGGGGGCGGCCTGCGTGCTGTGCCAGCAGGCCCCGGCGGGGGAGCTCCCCTACGTCCGCGTGGCGGACTCCCGGGCGGCCCTGGCCGTGCTGGGGGCCAACTGGTACGGCCACCCGGCGGAAAAAATGACCATTCTGGGGGTCACCGGCACCAACGGCAAGACCACCACCACGTTTCTGCTCAAGTCTGTGCTGGAGCAGTGCCTGGGGGCCAAGGTGGGCCTCATCGGCACCATCCAGAACATGATCGGCGACGAGATTCTCCACACCGAGCGCACCACCCCCGAGAGCTTTGAGCTCCAGGGCCTGTTTGCGGATATGGCGGCCAAGGGCTGCACCCATGTGGTGATGGAGGTCTCCTCCCACGCCCTGGCGCTGCACCGGGTGGGGGGCGTGCACTTTGCCGTGGGCGCCTTCACCAATCTCACCGAGGACCACCTGGATTTCCACAAGACCATGGAGGCCTACCGCCGGGCCAAGGCTCTGCTCTTTGCCCAGGCCGGAACGGGAGTCTTCAACCTGGACGACCCCGCCGTGGCCATGACTGCCGCCCAGGCGCCCTGCCGGGTGCTCACCACCTCCGCCGCCGGCGCAGAGGCCGACCTGCAGGCGGAGGAGATCTGCCTGGGGGCGGACCATGTGGCCTTCACCGCCCGGTATCAGGGCCGGTGCTGCCCGGTGTGGCTGGGCATCCCCGGGGGCTTCACGGTGTACAACGCCCTGACGGTGCTGGGCATGGCCCTGGCCCTGGGCATTGACCTGGACCGGGCTGCCGCCGCCCTGAAAACCGCCAAGGCGGTCAAGGGCAGGGTAGAGGTGGTACCCACCCCGGGCAAGGACTACACCGTGCTCATCGATTACGCCCACACCCCTGACGCCCTGGAGAACGTGCTGCGCTCTGTGCGGGGCTTCTGCAAGGGCCGGGTCATCGCGGTCTTTGGCTGCGGCGGCGACCGGGACCCCATCAAGCGGCCCATTATGGGCAAAATCGGCGTGGAGGGCTCCGACCTGGCCATCATCACCTCTGACAATCCCCGCACCGAGGACCCGGCCAAGATCATTGAAGACATTCTTGCCGGCGTGCGGAATCTGCAAAAGCCCTACCTGGTGGTGGAAAACCGCCGCCAAGCCATTGCCCGGGCCATGGCCGAGGCCGGGCGGGACGACATTATCGTCCTGTGCGGCAAGGGCCACGAGACCTATCAGATCCTGGGCACCGAAAAGACCCACCTGGACGAGCGGGAAGAGGTGGCCCGGATCCTGGCCGGGGAGGGGCGCGTATGATCACCCTCAAGCAGGCCGCCCTCTGGTGCGGCGGCACAGTGCTGCCGGAATACGCGGACGTCCCCTTTGACGGCGTCCAGTTTGACACCCGGGCCCTGGTGCCCGGGGAGCTGTTCGTTGCCCTGCAGGGCAAGCGGGACGGCCACGACTTTATCCCCGTCGCCATGGAGAAGGGGGCGGCCGGCGCCCTGGGCAGCCGGCAGCTGCCCGGCGTGCCCATGGTGGTGGCGGCGGAGCCTCTGCGGGCCCTGGGTGCGATTGCCGCGGGCTACCGGAACACCCTGACGGGCCTGCGGGTGCTGGGGCTCACCGGCAGCGTGGGCAAAACCACCACCAAGGAGATGCTCGCCGCGGTGATGGCCGCCGCCTGGCGCACCCAAAAGACGGAGAAAAACTACAACAACGACATCGGTGTGCCCAAAACCGTCCTCTCCCTGCGGCCGGACACCCAGGCCGCGGTGATCGAGATGGGCATGAACCACTTTGGGGAGATCTCCTATCTCACCCGGATTGCCCGGCCGGACGTGGCGGTGATTACCAACATCGGCACCATGCACATCGAAAACCTGGGCTCCCGGGAGGGCATTTTAAAGGCCAAGCTGGAGATTCTGGAGGGCCTTGGGCCGGAGGGCACCCTGGTGCTCAACGGCGACGAGCCCCTGCTCCGCAGGGCCGAAACCGGCCGCAAAACCCTGTTCTTCGGCATCGAGACCGACTGTGATCTCCGGGCCGAGGACATCGTGCCCACCCAGACGGGCATCCGCTTCACCGCCCGGGGCTTCGGCCAAAGCTGGCCGGTGGAGCTGCCGGTGGCGGGCCGGCACAACGTGTATAACGCCCTGGCGGCTCTGCTGGCAGGCCGGTGCGCCGGCACTCCCATGGAAGCGGGGGTGGAGGCCCTGGGCAGCTTTGCCAACACCGGCGACCGCCAGCGGATCTACCGGCAGGACGGCTACACCGTCATTGCCGACTGCTACAACGCCGGGCCGGAGTCTATGGCCGCGGCCCTGTCCGTGCTGGCCCAGACGCCCGCCCCGGGCAGACGGATCGCCGTGCTGGGCGATATGCTGGAGCTGGGGGACCATGCCCCCCGGGCCCACCGGGAGGTGGGCGCCCTGGCCGCCCAAAGCGCGGACCTGGTGCTGGCCTACGGGCCCATGAGCGGGCTTACCGCCCAGGGCGCCGGGGACAAGGGCCACAGCTTTGACACCCATGGGGCCATTCTGGCGGCCCTGCGGGCCCAGGCCCGGCCCGGAGACGTGCTGCTGTTCAAGGGCAGCCACGGTATGCATATGGAGCAGGTGCTCCAGGCCTTCTTTGCCTGAGCCCGGCGAAACTGACATATTACGGAGGATACACCCATGTTCCAATCTCAGATTCTGCTTTTGCTGGCGGCGGTGCTGTGCTGCTTTGTCATTGCTCTGGCAGCCGGCCGCGTGATC
The DNA here is from genome assembly GCA_002372735.1 of Clostridiales bacterium UBA3705. Next base: position 15,699 of record DFIE01000173.1, on the reverse strand, counting down.
ATCCCCTGGCTCCGGGCCATGAAGGCCGGCCAGTCCATCCGGGAGGTAGGCCCCAAGTGGCACAACAGCAAGGCCGGCACCCCTGCCATGGGCGGGCTGGTGTTCATCCTGGCCGCCGTGGTGGGCACCCTGGTTTTGTGCCTGGTGTGGAAGCAGTGGACCGCCGGTCTGATCTGCGCCTTCGCCCTGGTCTTCGGCCTGATCGGCTTTGCCGACGACTTTGTCAAGGTCCGGAAAAAGCGGAACCTGGGCCTCACCAGCCTGCAAAAGCTGGCCCTCCAGCTGCTGGCCTCGGCGCTGTATCTGTTTTTGCTCTACCGCTCCGGCCACATGACCGGCGAGCTGTGGATTCCCTTTACCACCCTGCGGCTGCACGTGCCCATCTGGATCTATATCCCCTTTGCGGTGTTTGTGATTGTGGGCTGCGTCAACGCCGTGAATCTCACCGACGGCATTGACGGCCTGGCCACCGGCGTCACCATGCCGGTGATGGTATTCTTCCTGGTCACGGCCATTTCCCTGCAAAAGGCGGAGCTGGCCATCTTCCCGGCGGCGCTGCTGGGGGGCCTGGCGGGCTTTTTGTGCTACAACTTCCACCCGGCCAAGGCCTTTATGGGCGATACCGGCTCCCTGTTTTTGGGCGGCGCGGTGTGCGGCCTGGCCTTTGCCCTGGATATGCCCCTGATCCTCATTCTGGTAGGCCTGGTGTACATTGTGGAGACCCTGTCTGTGATTATGCAGGTCACCTACTTCAAGCTCACCCACGGCAAGCGGATTTTCAAAATGACCCCCATCCATCACCACTTTGAGCTCTGCGGCTGGTCCGAGGTGAAGATCTGGGTGGTGTTTGTTACCGTCAGTGTGGTCATGTGTCTGCTGGCCTGGCTGGCCGCCGCCCCCCTGCGCTGACCGCCGCCCCAATTTCACTCAAGGAGGCTTGCTATGGCCCTGTTCCAATCCCCATCCAAGCCGGAAAAGGCCCTGGAGCCGGAGGTCACCCTGGATGACACCGGCGTGCTGGACGTCCCCTATCTGGTGCTCACGGTGCTGCTGGTCAGCATCGGCGTGCTGATGATGTTCTCCGCCAGCTACGCCCGGGCCTATTTTGACACCGGCAACTCCGCCTATTACTTTGTCCGCCAGGCGGGCTTTGCCGCCGCGGGCATTGTGGTGGTGGTGCTGGTGGGCCGGCTGAACTATTTTATCTGGTACCGCCTGGCCCTGCCCATTATGGCGGCGTCCATTGTGCTGCTGTTTCTGGTGCCCCTGATCGGCGTGACCCACAACGGCGCCAAGCGCTGGCTGCAGCTGTTCGGCATTGAGTTTCAGCCCTCCGAGGTGGCAAAGCTGGCCATGATCCTGCTCTTCGGCGCCATGATGTCGGTCTGGCAGGACAAGATGCAGACCTTTGCCTACGGCGTGGTGCCCTACGCGGCGGTGCTGGCGGTGATCACCGCCCTGCTGGTGTGGGAAAAGCACCTGTCCGCCACTTTGATTATTCTGATCATCGGCGCCACCATGATGTTCCTGGGCGGCACCCAAAAGCGCTGGTTCCTCATCGGCGGCTTGGTGGTGGTGGCGTTCCTGCTGGTGTACCTGTCCGCCCGCGGCTACGCCAGCGACCGGGTCACCGCCTGGCTGGACCCGGAATCCGACGCCCAGGACACCGGCTATCAGATCATTCAGTCCCGCTATGCCATCGGCTCCGGCGGCTTTTTGGGCCTGGGCTTCGGCAAGAGCCGGCAAAAATATCTCTATCTGCCCGAGGAGCACAACGACTATATCTTTGCCATCATCTGCGAGGAACTGGGTTTTGTGGGGGCCGTGGGCGTCATTCTGCTTTTTGCGCTGCTGATTGTCCGGGGCTTCTGGATCGCGCTCCACGCCCGGGACCGGTTCGGCACCCTGGTGGCGGCGGGCCTGACCACCAAGCTGGCCATTCAGGTGTTTTTCAACATCGGCGTGGTGACCAATCTGCTGCCCTCCACGGGCATCTCCCTGCCCTTCTTCTCCTACGGCGGCACGGCGCTGCTGCTGCAGATGTTTGAGATGGGCGTGGTGCTGAGCATCTCCCGCTGGTGTATCAATCAGGAGGTCTGGAGGAAGAAACCGGCATGAACGTGATTTTTACCTGCGGCGGCACCGGGGGCCATATCAACCCGGCACTGTCTGTTGCCAAGCTGCTCCAGGCCCGGCGCAGCGATGTGAACATTCTCTTTGTAGGGGCCGAGGACGGCATGGAGGGCAAGCTGGTGCCCCGGGAGGGCTTTGCGCTCCGGCAGCTGAAGATCTCCAACTACCAGCGCAGCTTCACCCCCAAGGCCATTGCCCACAACGTGGCTACGGTGTTCCAGCTCCGGGCCACCCTGCGCAAGGCCGACCGGATTCTCAAGGAATTCAAGCCCGACGTGATCGTGGGCACCGGCGGCTACGCCAGCTACCCCATGCTCAAGCAGGGGGCAAAGCGGGGCATCCCCACCGCCGTGCACGAGGCCAACGCCGTGCCCGGGCTCACCACCCGGATGGTGGAGGCCGGGGCCAGCCGGATCATGGTCTGCTTTGAGGAGAGCCGGAATTACTATAAGAACCCCGACCGGGTCACCGTGGTGGGCATGCCCGTGCGGGAGGAGTTCCTGTTTACCGACCGCACCCAGGCCCGTCGGGCCCTGGGACTGGACGACCGGCCCCTGATTGTCTCCGCCATGGGCAGTCTGGGCGCCCGGGAGATGAACAAAAAAATCACCGACTTCATGGCCCTGGAGTGCAAACACGGCACGCCCTTCCACCACATCCACGCCACCGGCTCCTACGGCTGGCGCTGGATGCCGGAGTATGTGGCCCAGCACGGGGTGGACCTGGCGGCCCATCCCGACCTGGAGATGAAGGAGTATATCTACAATATGCCCACTTTGATGGCCGCGGCAGACCTGATCATCACCCGGGCCGGGGCCTCCAGCCTGGCGGAAATCCAGGCGGCGGGCACCCCCTGCATCATTGTGCCCTCTCCCAACGTCACAGACAACCACCAGGAGAAGAACGCCCGGGTGCTGGAGCGCCGGGGCGCCGCCCAGGTGATGCTGGAGGCGGACTGCACCGGCCAGACCCTTTACGACGCGGCCTGCGCCCTGCTGGCCGACGCCCCCCGCCGCAGCGCCATGCGCCGCGCCCTGCAGGAGATGGCCGTGGCGGACAGCGCCCAGCGCATCTGTCAGACCGTGCTGGAGCTGGCGGGCAAGTAAGCACCCAAACCCACCCCCCTTCATAGGATGGAACGCAAATTCCATCAAGGGAGGGTTGGGGTTGAAGATCCTTACCATTACCGGTCTGCGCCCCCTGTGCGGGGAGCTGACCGTCCACGGCTGCAAAAACGCCGTGCTGCCCATTCTGGCAGCCGCCGCCGCGGTGCCGGGCCAGACGGTGCTCCGCCGCTGCCCGCCCATCCGGGATGTCCATACCGCCCTGGGGCTGCTGGGCAGCCTGGGGCTGCGGGCCACCCTGTGGGAGCAGACCGCCGTGGTGGACCGGGGGCCTCCGGTGTCCGCCGCCCTGCCGGCAGGCCTGGCGGGGGCCATGCGCTCGTCGGTGCTCTTTGCCGGGGCCCTGCTCACCGCCTGCGGGGAGGCCCATATCCCCCTGCCCGGGGGCTGTAAGCTGGGCAAACGCCCCCTGGATCTGCACCTGTCCGGCCTGGAGCGTCTGGGCGTCCGGGTGGAGATTCTGGACGGGGTGATCCACTGCCGGGGCCCGGTCCGGGGCGGGACAGTGTATCTGCGCTACCCCAGCGTGGGGGCCACGGAGAATTTGCTCCTGGCGGCCCTGGGGGCCCGGGAGCCGGTTACCCTCTTCGGTGCCGCCCGGGAACCGGAAATTGCCGACCTGTGCGCCTTTCTACGGGCCTGCGGCGCGAACGTCCGGGGCAGCGGCAGTCTGCTGCGGGTGGAGCCCGCACCCCTGCACGGGGCGGAATACACCGTCATGCCCGACCGGATGGAGGCCGCCACCTATCTTGCCGCCGTGGCGGCGGCGGGGGGCAGCCTGGCCCTGCGGGCCCTGCGGCCCCGGGATCTTGCGCCGGTGCTGGACGTGCTGGAGCGCAGCGGCTGCACCCTGCGCCGGGGCGAGGACTGGGTCCAGCTCTGGGCTGCCGGGCTGCAAAGCCCCGGCCTGGTGCGCACCGGCCCCCACCCCGCCTTTCCCACCGACGCCCAGGCGCCCATTATGGCGGCCCTGCTGCGGGCGGAGGGGACCACCGTCTTTCAGGAGACGGTTTTTGAAAACCGATACCGGCACGTGCCGGCACTCCGGGCCCTGGGAGCGGAGATCACCCTCTCCGGCCAGCTTGCCCGGGTGCGGGGGGTGCCCACCCTCCGCGGGGCGGCCATGGAGGCCACAGACCTGCGGGGCGCCGCCGCCATGGTGGTGGGGGCCCTGTCCGCCCAGGGCACCAGCCGGATGACAGACCCTGGCCATCTGTGCCGGGGCTATGCCGCCCTGGCGCCGGATTTGCGCAGCCTGGGCGCAGAAATACACGAGCAGACGCTCCATGCCCGGAGGTGGCAACATGGAACAGGAAAAGAAAACACGGTCCGTCTTCGGCCGGAGCAAGGCCGGGCGGAGGGGGAGAAATGAACCCCGCCGGGCTGCCGAAGCCCAGGAGATTCCGGCCCCGGCGCTGACCCCCGAGGAGCGCCGCCGCCAGGCCCGGGAGCAGGCCCGCCAGGCCGCCCAGCAGCGGCTGGAGCGGGAGCGGGAGGAGGCTGCCCGGGCCGCCCGGGAGGAGCAGGAGCGCCGCCACCGGGAGGAGCTGGCCCGGGCCCGGGCTGAGGAGCAGGCCCGCCGGGACGCGCTGGAGCGGGAGCAGCGGCTCAGCCGTGCCCGCCGCCAGGCCCGCCGGGACGTCCCCGACGAAGCCGAGGATGCCCCCCAGGCCCCCGACACGCCCGAGCCGGCGCAGACCCGGCCCCGGCGCGCCCGCCGGGAAAAGCCCGCCCGCCGGGAAAAGCCTGCCAAGACCAAGGCGGCCAGGGCAGCCAAGGCCGGCCCTGCCGAGGGGGAGACCGAGCCCCCCGCCCAGGTGCCGGGCAGCGACAATCTGACCCCCACGGTGCCCCGGGCCAAGGGCAAGACGGCCCCGGCCTTTAAAAAGCGCAAGCCCCACCGGGTGCGCAACACCAACCTGGGCGTCAAGCTGCTGACCATGCTGGGCGTGGTGGCGGCCCTGGTGTTCGCACTGGTCATCTTCTTTAAAATCCAGCACATTGAGGTGCTGGGCAATGAGTATTACACCGCCGACGAGGTGGTGGACGCCTCCGGCATCGTCCTGGGGGACAATCTGCTGACGCTGAGCAAGGCCGGCGTGGCAGCCAGGATCCGGGCGGATCTGCCCTACGTCAGCGAGATCCAGATCAAGCGGGCCCTGCCCAACCGGGTGGTTATCACCGTGGCGGAGTTTGAGGTCACCTACGGCATTGAGGACGAGAACGGCGGCTGGTGGCTGATGAACCGGGAGGGCCGGGTGCTGGATCCCAGCGACGAGAAGGAGGCCAAGACCCACATGGT
>DFIE01000173.1:9528-10079 GCA_002372735.1 Clostridiales bacterium UBA3705 | reverse complement strand
GTCCAGGGCCTGAAGATCAACGTCCCCCAGGTGGGGGAGGAGATCAAGCCCGCCGCCACCGAGGGCGCTGACATCTCCGAGCTGTCCGCCAAGAAGGACGCGGCCATCGCCGTGCTGGGCCTGGTGGAGGATTCCCGTTTTGCCAAGGAGATTGTCACCCTGGACGTGAGCACCTCCTATGACATCATCCTCTGGTACGGCACCCAGTATCAGATCAAGCTGGGCAACACCGAGCAGCTGGCCTATAAGATGCAGTATCTCCAGGGGGTGCTGAACGAGCTGGAGTCCTACCAGTCCGGCATTATCGACCTGACCTTTACGGAGGACAAGCGTGCCCATTTCCAGCCCTTTGGCTGAGCTTTCGCCCCCTGTGTGGGAAAAAGATTGAATTTTTTTCAAATTTATGGATTTGCCTATTGACCAAACGGGAAAAGCACGATAAAATAAAACAGTATAAATAGAAGTGGATTGCAAACACTATCCCCCAGATCCAGATTTATCATAGATATACATAGGAGGACGAACTCATGGCTGATTATCCTGAAAAAGTT
>DFIE01000173.1:0-9447 GCA_002372735.1 Clostridiales bacterium UBA3705 | reverse complement strand
TCGGCGGCGCCGGCAACAATGTTGTGAACCGTATGCTTGCTTCCGGCGTTGAGGGCGTTGATTTTCTCGTGGTCAACACCGACCGCCAGGATTTGAATAAATCCAAGTGCCCCAATAAGCTCCCCATCGGTGAAAAGCTCACCGGCGGCATGGGCGCAGGCTCCAAGCCCGAAATCGGCAAGAAATCCGCAGAGGAATCCCGGGCTGCCATTGCCAAGGTCCTGGAGGGGGCCGATATGGTCTTCATCACCGCCGGTATGGGCGGCGGCACCGGCACCGGCGCAGCTCCCATCATTGCAGACCTGGCCCACGAGGCAGGCATCCTCACCGTGGGCGTGGTCACCCGGCCCTTCCGCTTTGAGGGCGCCAACCGGATGAAGCAGGCCGACGCCGGCATTGCTGCCCTGTCCGAAAAGGTCGACTCCCTGATCGTCATCCCCAACGACCGGCTGAAGTACGTCACCGACCAGAAAATCACCTTTGCCAACGCCTTCGGCATTGCCGACGACGTGCTGAAGCAGGCGGTTACCTCCATCTCCGAGCTGGTGGGCTACTCTGACCGTGTCATCATCAACCTGGACTTTGCCGACGTCAGCTCCATCATGAAGAACGCCGGCCGGGCCCATATGGGCGTGGGCACCGCCTCCGGCCGCGAGAAGGCCGAGCAGGCCGCCATGGCCGCCGTGGCCAGCCCCCTGCTGGAAACCTCTATCAACGGCGCCACCGGCGTGCTGATCAACGTGACCGGCTCCCAGGATCTGGGCCTTGACGACGTGGAGACCGCTGCCAATATCGTCATGGAGGCCGCCAACCCCGAGGCCAACATCATCTTCGGCGCCACCTTCTCTGAGGACTTCGAAGACGAGATGCGGGTCACCGTCATTGCCACCGGCTTTGACGCCCCCAAGAAGGAGGAGAAAAAGCCCGAGCGCCGCTCCTTCTCCGACCTGACCAACAACTACGCCGGCAACCGGCCTGCCGCCCCCGCCCCCGGCGCCAACGCCCGGCCCGCCGCCCCGGCCCCCCGGCCCGCGGCACCCCAGGCCAACGACAGCGATATCAACGACATCGACGCGATCTTCTCCATCTTCAAGAAGTAATTCGCCTGACAAAAGGGACTGTTGCGCCGCAACAGTCCCTTTTTTATCGGAGGGAGCCCTATGGCATATGAAACCCTGGCCGCGTCCTATGACCGGCTGACCAACGACATCCCCTATGAGGACATCCTGGCCTTCTACCGGTCCGTCTGGGCCGCCTATGACTTCACCCCCGCCTCCGCCCTGGACCTGGCCTGCGGCACCGGCTCTATGGCGGTGCTGCTGGCGGGGCTGGGATTGCGGGTACTGGGGGCGGACGCCTCAGAGGAAATGCTCACCCAGGCCTATGAAAAGGCCATGGACCTGGAACAACCGCCCTACTTTATCCGTCAAAAAATGCAGCAGCTCACCCTGCCCATGCCGGTGGATCTGGTGGTCTGCTGCCTGGACGGCATCAACTATCTCACCCGGCCGGAGGACTGCCGCAAGACCATGGCCCGGGTGTACAGGGCCCTGAACCCCGGCGGCCTGTTTGTGTTTGACATCAACACCGAGCACAAGCTCCGGGCCCTGGACGGCCAGATCTTTTTGGACGAGGACGACGACGTCTTCTGCCTCTGGCGGGCGGAGTTTGACCCGGACACCCGCATCTGCCGCTACGGCATGGACATCTTCCGGCGCGGGGGCCGGCTCTGGGCCCGCAGCCGGGAGGAGCACCTGGAGTACGCCTACCGCACCGAAGAGCTCACCGCCTGGCTGGGGGAGGCGGGCTTTACAGACGTCCGCCTGTACGGCGACCGGCGGCTGGAGACCCCGGGCCCGGCGGAGCAGCGGGTCTTCCTGGCTGCCCGCAAACCCTGAATTCTTACAAAGGAGCATTTTGCAATGCAAGACCAAATTCTCCGCGCCATGACCACAGACGGCTGGGTCAAGGCCGCGGCCATCTATTCCAAGCACCTGGTGGAGCGGGCGAGACAGATCCATCAGACCACCCCCACCGCCACCGCGGCCCTGGGCCGCACCCTCACCGCCGCCTCCATCCTGGGCAATATGCAAAAGATTGAAAACGGCTCCCTCACCCTGCAGATCAAGGGCGGCGGTCCCCTGGGCACTTTGCTGGCCGTGGCGGACAGCCAGGGCAACGTGCGGGGCTACGTACAAAACCCCCACATCACCCTGCTGGAAAAATATGCCGGTAAGCTGGACGTGGGGGCCGCTGTGGGCACCGACGGCATGCTCACCGTGATCCGGGACCTGCAGATGAAGGAGCCCTACGTGGGCAGCGTGGAGCTGGTCTCCGGGGAGATCGGCGACGACGTCACCGCCTACCTGGTCCAGTCGGAGCAGACCCCCTCCGCCTGCGGCCTGGGGGTGCTGGTGGACCGGGACCAGAGCGTCAAGACCGCCGGCGGCTTTTTGCTGCAGCTGCTGCCCGGCGCCCCGGAGGAGATCATTGACCGGCTGGAGCAGGGCATTGCCGGGGCGGGCAGCGTCACCGCCATGCTGGAAGCCGGCCTGAGCCTGCAGCAGCTGCTCACCAAGGTCACCGGGGGCATGGACCTGGAGTTCTTTGACCCCGAGCCCGTGGAATACCGCTGCTACTGCAGCCGTCAGCGGGTGGAGGCTACCCTGATCAGTCTGGGCCGGCAGGAGCTGGAGCAGATTGTCCGGGAGGGAGAGACCATCCGCATTGAGTGCCAGTTCTGCGATGCCGATTATCGGTTCACCCCCGGGCAGATCCGGGAGATTTTAGAGCATCTGTGATCTGCGCCCCGCGAGAAAGGAGCCTGCCATGAAAAGACGTCTGCTTTCCCTGCTCTGTGTTTTGCTGCTTGTCCTGGGCCTGACAGCCTGCCAGCTGCTGCCCACCGGGGAGCTGCACCTGCAAAACCGGCTGGACACCGCGCTGAAGGGGGTGTACATCACCCACAGCTCCGCCGGCGACTGGGGCAAGCCCATCAATACCGCCCAAATCAGCGCCGGGGGCCGGTACGACTTTGACTTCTCCGCCTTTGGCGGCCAGGCCGGTGTTTACGACATCAACCTGCTGGATGTCAACCGGATGAACTACAGCTTTTACAGCGTGAGCCTGGCGGCGGGGGACACCCTCACCCTGTCCCTGCTGGATGAGGGCTTCGGCCGGCTGGAGGTGAAAACCGCCGCCGGCGACACCGTCACCTATCCCGGCGCCGTGTATCAGGGCGGGGAATAACCAAACCGACCAAAACACAGGCGGGCTGCAAACGGATTGCTTGCAGCCCGCCTGTGTTTTGTCCGGGCCCGTTGTCCCGGGCCCCTAGGACGCCCCGGCGGACCCGCTGCCCAGGGCGGCGGACAGGGCCCCGGCCTGGCGGCAGGTGTGGGCGGCCACCCGGTCAAACTCCGGACTGCCCACCCGGCCAAACAGGCCCACCACCCCCATGGCGCAGATCAGATTGCCGCCCCGGTCATACACCGGGGCCGCCACCGAGCGCAGACCCACCCGGTACTCGCCGTCCTCCACGCCGTAGCCCCGCTGGCGGGTGCGCTCCAGCTCCTCCAGCAGGGCCTCCGGCTGGACCAGGGTGTGGCGGGTAAAGGGCTGCAGCCCCGCCCGCTGGCACAGGCGCAGGGCCTGGCCAGGCTCCATGGCGGATAAAAACAGCTTGCCCTGGCTGGTGGCGTGGAGAGGAAAGCGCACCCCCTTCTGCACCGCGACCTGCAGGTCCGCCCCTGACACCGCGTGGTCAATGGTCAGGGCGTGGTCCCCCGCCGGGATGGCCAAAAAGCTGCCGGCCTCCGCAATCTGGGCCAGCTGCTCCAGAAAAGGCCGGGCCAGCTTGGCCACGTCCCAGCCCTCGGCCACGGCGCTGCCCAGCTCAAACAGACGGATGCCCAGTCCGTAGCGGCCGTCGGGGAGCTGGCGGACCATCTCATGGGCCCGCAGGGTGGTCAGCAGGGCGTGCACCGTGCTCTTGGGATAGCCGGTCCCCAGGGCCAGCTCCTGCAGGGACATGGGCCCCCTGCGCCGGTGCAGCAGCTCCAGCAGCTCCATGGCCTTGCCCACCGCCCGGACAGGCTCTGCATTGGTTCCCATCTGCCTCATCTCCTTTTTGTCCATTGTACCACATCCGCCCCGGCTGCACAAGAGAAATTCCGTATTACGGAATGATAATTCTGTAATACGGAACAATTCGGTTGCATCCGGCGCTATTTTTTGCTAGAATAACGCCACAAGGTCTTGTATTTCCAAAATCGGACAGATGAAAAGGAGAAAATGAGAAAATGATGAAACGACTGCTTTCCCTGCTGCTCTGCCTGGTGCTGGTGCTCCTGTGTGCCTGCTCCGCGCAGCCCAAAGAGACGGAGCTGGTGGTCTTTGCCGCCGCCTCCATGACCGAAACCCTGACCGAGCTGCAGACCGTGTACGAGGCCGCCCACCCCGGCATCAAGCTGGTGTTCAACTTTGAATCCTCCGGCACCCTGAAAACCCAGATCCAGGAGGGCGCCCAGTGCGACCTGTTTATTTCCGCTGCCCCCAAGCAGATGAACCAGCTGGACATCACCTGCGACGAGGAGAAAAACCCGGACCGGCTGGATCTCATTGACCACGACACCCGGGTGGACCTGCTGGAAAACAAGGTGGCCCTGGCGGTGCCCGAGGGCAACCCCAAGGGGGTGGACTCCTACCAGACCCTGGCAGACGGCTTGCAAAACGGCACCCTGCTGTTGGCCATGGGCAACGCCGACGTCCCCGTGGGCCAGTACACCCAAAAGATTTTTGACTTCTACGGCCTGGATGAGGAGAGCCTGGCGGCTGCCGGGGTGCTCACCTACGGCTCCAACGTCAAGGAGGTCACCACCCAGGTCACCGAGGCGGCGGTGGACTGCGGCATCATTTACCAGACCGACGCCTACTCCGCCGGGCTCACCGTGGTGGACACTGCCACCCCGGAGATGTGCGGCCAGGTGATCTATCCCGCCGCCGTGCTGAAGAATTCCGCCCATCCCGACCAGGCGGCAGAGTTCCTGGCCTTCCTGCGCACCGATGAGGCCGCACAGGTCTTCCGGGCCGTGGGCTTCACCCCCCTGGGATAATTCCCCACAGGAGGTCCCCGTATGGACCTGTTTCCCCTTTACAATTCCATCCGGATCGCCGCCATCAGCTCTGTGATCGTGTTTTTCGCAGGCATCGCGGCGGCCCACTATATTGCCAAGGCACCCCGCTGGATCAAGGGGTGCCTTGACGTGCTGCTCACCCTGCCCCTGGTGCTGCCGCCCACGGTGGTGGGGTATCTGCTGCTGCTGGTATTCGGCCCCCGGCGGGTGCTGGGGGCGCTGGCCCTGCGCCTGTTTGACCTGAAGCTGACCATGCAGTGGTGGTCTGCGGTGTTTGCGGTGAGCGTGGTCACCTTTCCCCTGATGTACCGCACTGCCCGGGGCGCCTTTGAGAGCCTTGACCCCACCCTGGCCGAGGCAGGCAAAACCCTGGGCCTGGGCAACGCCAGGATCTTTTGGACCATACAGATGCCTGCCTGTCGCCAGGGAATCCTGGCGGGGGTGGTGCTGGCCTTTGCCCGGGCCATCGGCGAATACGGCGCCACCTCCATGATCGCGGGCTACACCCCCGGCAAAACCGCCACCGTAGCCACCGAGGTCTACCAGCTCTGGCGCCTGGGCAAGGATGGTCAGGCCCTGGTCTGGGTGTGCATCAACCTGGCGATCTCCGCCTCGGTGCTGCTCACGGTGAATCTGCTGGAACGGAGGAGGCGCTGACCCATGGAGCTGCTGGTAGACATTGAAAAGCGCCTGGGAGACTTCCACCTCCGGGTCCGCTTCGAAGCCGGGGCCGGGGTACTGGGTCTGCTGGGGGCCTCGGGCTGCGGCAAGAGCATGACCCTGCGCTGCATCGCCGGTCTGCTCACCCCGGACCGGGGGCGGATCGTCCTGGACGGGGAGACCCTCTTTGACAGCGAGCGGCGGATCAACCTGCCGCCCCAGCGCCGCCGTGTGGGCTATCTCTTTCAGAGCTACGCCCTGTTTCCCACCATGAGCGTGGAGCAGAATCTCCGCACCGCCCTGGGCCATCTGCCCCGGGACCGGCGGGCCCAGGCCTGCGCCGCCCAGCTGGAGGCCTTCCGCCTGGACCACCTGGCCCAAAAGCTGCCCCGGCAGCTCTCCGGCGGGGAGCAGCAGCGCCTGGCCCTGGCCAGGACCCTGGCCTCCGACCCCAGGGTCCTGCTGCTGGACGAGCCCTTCTCCGCCCTGGACGACTATCTCAAGTGGCAGCTGGAGCTGGAGCTCACCGACCGGCTGGCCCGGTTTGCAGGGCCGGTGGTGTTTGTCTCCCACAGCCGGGACGAGATCTCCCGCCTGTGCCGGCAGGTGTGCGTCCTCACCCGGGGCCGGTCCGAGCCGGTGCAGACGGTATCCCAGCTGATGCGGGATCCCCGCACCCGCAGCGCGGCCCTGCTCTCGGGCTGCAAAAATCTCTCCCCGGCCCGGCCCCAGCCCGACGGCAGCCTGTACTGCCCCCTGTGGGGGGTGGCCCTGCGCCCGGACCGTCCCATTGACCCGGGGGTGAACTGGGTGGGGCTGCGGGCCCACAGCCTGGCACTCAGCCCGGGGGAGAACCCCATTGCCTGCCGGGTGGAGCAGGTGATCGACAACGTGTTTTCCTATATTGTGATGCTCCGTACCCCGGGGGAGGGCCTTCTCCGGCTGGAGCACTCCAAGGAGGGCTTTGTGCCCCCCGCCCCGGCGCAGGCCGTCACGGTGTCTGTCCCCGGGGGAGAGATCCTGCTTTTGCGCCAGGAGGACCTGCCATGACAGACCGCTACGGACGGGAAATTGAATATCTGCGCCTGTCGGTGACCGACCTGTGCAACTACCGCTGCATCTACTGCATGGGCCCCCAGGGGGTGCCCAAGCGGGCCCACGGCGACATCTGCTCCCTGGAGGAGCTGGAGGAGCTGGCCGGGGCGGCGGTGGGGCTGGGGGTCAAAAAGATCCGTCTCACCGGGGGCGAGCCCCTGGTAAGGCGGGGCATTGTGGAGCTGACCGCCAAGCTCCGGGCCCTGCCGGGGCTGGAGGAGCTGACCATGACCACCAACGGCGCCCTGCTGCCCCAGCTGGCGGCGCCTCTGCGCCGGGCAGGGCTGGACCGGTTGAATCTCAGCCTGGACACCCTCCGGCCGGAGCGCTTTGCGGCCATCACCCGCACCGGCAGCCTGGACCAGTTCCACGCCGGGCTGGAGGCCGCCGCCAAGGCGGGCTTTCGGAATACCCGGATCAACGTGGTGCTCCTGGGGGGGATCAACGACGACGAGATCCCGGCGCTGGCGGCCCTGGCCCGGGACCTGCCGGTGAGCGTCCGGTTTATTGAGCTCATGCCCATCGGGGTCAGCGCGGCCCTGCCGGCCGAGACCTTTGTCCCTGCCGGCCGGGTACTGGAGTGCCTGCCCCAGCTGGAGCCTGCGGGACAGACCGGGGTGGCCCGGCTGTACACCGCCCCGGGCTGGGCTGGCACCGTGGGGCTGATCAGCCCCATGAGCAACCACTTCTGCAGCAGCTGCAACCGGATCCGCATCACCTGCCAGGGCACGCTGAAGCCCTGCCTCCACAGCCGGGAGGAGTTCCCCCTGCGGGGGCTCCACGGCGAGACCCTGCGCCGGGCCATGGCCCGGGCCATTGCGGCCAAGCCCCAGGCCCACCACCTGTGCCGGGACCACCACAGCCAGACAGACCGTGCCATGCACGAGATCGGAGGATAGAAACCTATGGAATTGACCCATTTGAACGCCCAGGGCCGTGCCCGGATGGTGGACGTCACCGCCAAGGACGTGACCCACCGCACCGCCCGGGCCATGGCGGTGGTCCGCATGGACCCGTCCACCGCAGCCGCCATCCGGCAGGGGGGCGTGGCCAAGGGGGACGTGCTGGCGGTGGCCCAGGTGGCCGGCATCCAGGCGGCCAAGCACAACTGGGAGCTGATTCCCATGTGCCATCCCCTGCAGCTCACCGGGGTGGATTTGGATTTCACCCTGGGGGAGGACCGGGTGGAGATTTATGCCGCCGTCACCTGCACCGGCCGCACCGGGGTGGAGATGGAGGCCCTTACCGCGGCGTCTGTGGCGGCGCTGACGGTGTATGACATGTGCAAGGCCCTGCAAAAGGACATGACCATTACAGACGTCTGCCTGCTGGAAAAAACCGGGGGCAAGACCGGCGACTACCACCGGGCGGAACAGACGGGAGGCTGACCATGGCGGAAGTGATTGCAGTTTGTATCAGTGAACAAAAGGGCACCCGCAAGCACGAGGTGCCGGCCATTGAGGTGCGCTGCGGCCACGGCATTGTGGGCGACGCCCACGCGGGCAACTGGCACCGGCAGATCAGTCTGCTGGCCCAGGAGAGCATCGATACCATGCGCGAGCTGGGTCTGCGCCTGCAAAACGGGGACTTTGCGGAGAACATCGTCACCCGGGGCATCGACCTGAAGCATCTGCCTGTGGGCACCCGGCTGCGGGTGGGCCCCACCCTGCTGCAGGTGACGCAGATCGGCAAGCAGTGCCACAATGACTGCGAGATCAAGCGGCTCACCGGCCGCTGTGTCATGCCCACCGACGGCATCTTTGCCGTGGTGCTGGAGCCGGGGGTCATTCGGCCCGGCCAATCCATTACCCTGGAGGAGGAGACCTCATGCAGCTGATTGAAACCAAACACGCCGTGGGCCATGTGCTCTGCCATGACCTGACCCAGATCATCCCCGGCCAGTTCAAGGGCCCCCGGTTCCGCAAGGGCCATGTGGTCACCGCCGAGGACATCCCCGTGCTGCTCAGCATGGGCAAGGAGCATCTCTACGTCTGGTCTTTGGAGGAGGGGATGGTCCACGAAAACGACGCCGCCCTGCGTCTGGCCCGGCTGTGCGTTGGGCCCGGCATGGACCAGAGCCAGCCCAAGGAGGGCAAAATTGAGCTGACCGCCGCCATGGACGGCCTGTTCCTGGTAGACAGCGCCCGGCTGATGGCGGTAAACGCCATTGACGAGCTGATGATTGCCACCCGCCACGGCGGCGCCCCCGTCCACAGGGGGGACAAGCTGGCCGGCACCCGGGTGATCCCCCTGGTGATTGCCGAGGAGAAGCTCCGCGCCGCCGAGACCGCCGTGGGCGACACCCCGATTCTGCGGCTGCTGCCCTATGAAAAGCAGACCGCCGCCGTGGTCACCACCGGCAGCGAGGTGGCCTCCGGCCGGATTCAGGACAGCTTCACCCCCGTCCTGGTGCGGAAGCTGGAGACTTTTGGCATCCGGGTCATCTTCCACGAGACCGTGGGCGACGGCCTGGACCCGGTGCGCCGGGCCATTGACCGGGCCCGGGCCTCCGGAGCGGAGATGATTCTCTGTACCGGCGGCATGAGCGTGGACCCGG
>DFIE01000109.1 GCA_002372735.1 Clostridiales bacterium UBA3705 | reverse complement strand
ATTTTGAGGGACTGGAGGATTGGTAATGGAGACAATTGCAAGCACCGCCCTGCAGACCCTGGCGGCCCGGGCCGGACAGGGTGGGGGTGAAAAGAAAGCCTGCCTGGGCCCGGACGGTCTGCGCCGCTGCCCCAAGTGCGGCTCGCCCCTGGAGTGCCTGGTGGCGGGTCTTGGCAAGATGCCGGTGATGTGCCGCTGCGCCAAGGAGCGGGACCAGGCCGAGCGCAAGGCCCGGGCGCTCCGGCAGCGGGTGGAGGCCGCCCGGGAGATGGCCTGCTCCAGCCCCTTTTACGACCCCGGCTATGACCGGTTTACCTTTGCCGCGGACCGGTACCGGGACGATGCCCGTCTGCGCCAGGCGGGAGACAAGTGTCGGGGCTTTGTGGAGCACTTTGAGGCGCTGAAGGCCATCCCTGCCGGGATCCTGCTTACCGGCCCTGTGGGCACGGGAAAGAGCTTCTACGCCTCGGCCACGGTGAACGCCCTGCGGGAAACCGGGGTGCCGGCCATCATTGTGTCCACCGCCCGGCTGCTGAACGTGCTGCGCTCCAGCGCCAACCGCCAGGCCGTGATGGACGAGCTCAACCGCTTTGAGGTGGTGGCCCTGGACGACCTGGGAGCGGAGCGGGACACGGAATACGCCCTGGAGCTGCTGGAGGCTTTTGTGGACGCCAGGGCCCTGGGGGAAAAGCCGCTGATTGTGACCACCAACCTGACCCCGGCGGACATCCGCCGGCCCGCGGATATGCGGTATATGCGCCTGTTTGACCGGGTGAACTCCCTGTGTACCATTGTGGTGCCCCTGGTGCAGGACAGTCTCCGGGCCGCCCAGGCCAGAACCCGGTCCGCCAGGGCCAGAGAGATCCTCTCCCGCCCCCGGGGCGCGATGTGAAGGATGTACCGGGGCCGGTTGGCCCCGGACCGTCAGTCGCAGAGGGTGTCCTTGGCCATCTCCACGGCGGACTCGATGCCGTCGGCGGCCTTGGTCACCGCCTGGCGGACCTGCGGGTTTTTGCCCAGGCACTTGGCTGCCACAGCGCCGGCGGCCATGCCCAGGCCAAGGGTTGCCACAAAGCTCTTGATCTGCATACCTTTCACCCCCGTGACAGCTTGCCCGGATTTTCACGGATTATCCGGAAAAAATGGGGAAACCCTCTTTTCTCCCGGGGAAATTTTTGATATAATAACAAAAAAACGAAGGAAGTGTTTTGCATGTCTGTTGACGTACTCCAGGCCAAGATCCGCAAATGCAAAAACCCCACCATGCTGGGCTTGGACCCCACGGCTGAGGTCGTTCCTCCCCACCTGATTGCCAAGGCCGAAGCCCGCTTTGGCCACACCCCCAAGGCCCTGGCGGAGGCCTACCGCACCTTTTGCGTGGAGCTGATGCGCCAGCTGAAGGGCTTTGTGCCCGCGGTGAAGCTGCAAAGCGCCTGTTTTACCGTCCTGGGCTGGGAGGGCGTGCAGGTGCTGCAGGAGCTGCTGGTCCAGGCCAAAAAACTGGGCTACTACGTGCTGCTGGACACCATGCGGGGAGATGTGGACAACATTGCCGCCCTGCGGGCCCAGAGCGTCTTTGGCGGCCTGCAGCCGGGTGAGGAGACCTACTGCCCCTACCCTGCCGACGGCATCACTGTCAGCGGCTATCTGGGCAGCGACAGCATCAAGCCCTTCCTCCCCTATCTGAAGGGCGACGACCCCAAAAACCTGTTCCTCATCGTCCGCTCCTCCAACCGCTCGGCCCCGGAGGTGCAGGATCTGATCTCCGGCGACCGGCTGGTCCACACCGCCATGGCGGACCTGGCCATGCGCTGGAGCACCGAATGCTTCGGCAAAAACGGCTATTCCCAAATCATTGCCGTGGTGGGCACCAGCCACTCCTGCGACATTGCATCCCTGCGGCGGAAGTATGACCGGCTGTTCTTTATGGTGCCCGGCTACGGCGCCCAGGGGGGCAACGGCAAGCAGGCCTCCTACGCCTTTGACCGGCTGGGCCATGGGGCCATCGTATGCGCCGCCAGAAGCATCATCGGGGCCTGGCGTGAGGTGGAGGGCTCTGACGGCACAGATTACCTGGAGGCTGCCCAGGCCGCTGCTGAGCGGATGAAGCGGAACCTGGCCACCTACGTGACGGTGCTGTGATGACCCAGGTCTACATTGTCCGCCACGCCGAGGCGGAGGGCAACATCTACCGGGTGATGCACGGCAGATACAACTCCCTGCTCACCCCCAACGGCCGCAGGCAGCTGCCCGCCCTGGCGGCCCGGTTTGCCGGGATCCCGCTGGACGCGGTGTATTCCAGCCCCCTGTACCGGGCTATGGAGACCGCCCGGGCCGTCGCCGCGCCCAAGGGCCTCTCCCCCATCCCGGACAGCCGCTTTTTGGAGACCGATATGGGCCCCTGGGACGGCCTGCCCTTTGGCGCGCTGGAACACCGCTGGCCCGAGCAGATGCGGCGCTTCAACCAATCCCCGGAGCAGTGGCACATTCCCGGGGGCGAGACCTTTGCCCAATACACCGGTCGGTTCTGGGCCGGCATCCTGGACCTGGCTGCCCGGCATGAGGGCGGCACCATTGCCGTGTTTACCCATGGGTACGTCAGTGCCGGCAGCTTTCGCCGGCAGTTTGGGGCGCAGATGCACAACGCCGCCCGGTGCGACAACACCGGCGTCAGCCTGCTGCGCTGCACAGACGGCACCCCGGAGCTGATTTGGTGCTATGACAACAGCCATCTCAGCCCGGAGATTTCCACCCTGGCCCGACAGCGCTGGTGGCGGCAGACCGGCAAAAAATTCAATCTGCGCTACCGGGATCTCACGGATTCGGACGCCGCCTGGACAGACCCTGCCTTTTGCCCGGACCCCGCACACCGGGTGCGCGTTGCCCTGCTGGGCGACGAGGCCGTGGGCTGGGTCAGCTTTGCCGGGGGCACCCTCACCGGCATCTGGCTGCGGCCGGAGCACCGGCACATCCGCCTGGGAGACCAGCTGCTGGGCCAGGCGGTGCTGGAGAGCCGGGAGAACGGTCTGCGGCAGCTGACCACCGGCGTGCCCACCGCCAACGTGGAGGCCCTGTGCTTCTTCTCCCGCCACGGCTTTGCCCCGGTGCAGATGGACGACGCCTACACCGTGCTGGAGGCGCCCATTGCGCCACCGGCCATTGATACTGAGCTCCCATAATTGGACTTGTGTAAAGGATAAGATTTTCACGAGATGCATCGACGAAAGCCGGGCAGTGGACGGAAGCTGGTCATGCCTGCCGGCGGCCATACTTTCTGTTTGCGCAGAAAGTATGCAAAGACGCACCAGGGAGGGGGAAGATTCCGAATCTCTCCCCCCTCCCTGGACCCACCCCTCATTCAAACGGGTTAAGGAGT
>DFIE01000100.1:3987-5015 GCA_002372735.1 Clostridiales bacterium UBA3705 | reverse complement strand
GTAAATCCCCGGGCAGAGCAGCTCCAGCCCGGTAATGCCGGTCTCCTCCTCGGCCTCCCGCCGGGCCACAAGCTGCAGCCTGGCTTCGCCGTCGGCGTGGCCGCCGGTCCAGGCCCAGGACTGATACAGGTTGTGCCAGGCCATCAGCACCTTGGTCCGCTCCCGGTTTACAATCCAGTTAGAGGCGGTAAAGTGACACACCGGGTTGTTTCGGGTGAGCACGTCGTCAAACCGGTCCATGCACAGCAGCATCAGCTCCCGGTCCCGCTGCTCCTGTTCGCAGCAGGGGCGGTAGTTCTCCAAATCCCGTCGCAGATCTGCGGTCATTTGCCCACGGCCAGTTCAATGACCTTGTACGCGCCGTTGTAGAGCCCGGCCTTGTTGTTCTCCAGGATGCAGCGGTTCATATTCAGCAGAATCTCCTTTTCGGACTGGAGCAGGTGGATCATATCCACAGTCTCTCTGCCGGGGGCGACCTCATAGGTGCCGTCGCCCATCTCCGCGGCGTGGATGGCGCCCCAGATCTCGTGGCCGCCCACGTGCTGGATAAACAGCTTGGGGATGGGGTAGAAGGCCAACTCAGAGGGCTTGGTCACCAGTACGTCGCTGGCCCGCATCAGCAGGTTGGTGATATACACCGCGGCAAAGATATCCTCGTGGCAGAAGCCCACAATGCCCTCTGCCGGGCCTGCAATGGCGTCCTCGGCGTAGGCCTTGGCCTTGTCATAGTCGTTCAAAAAGAGCTTGGCCTGCTGAAGCTCCGGCACGGCGGCACTCAGGCTCTCCCAGACGTTTCTGTGGTCGCCCACGTTGATAAACAGGGTGGCCCTGCCTGCCTTGATCTCGGGCAGCAGGGTGCGGATGATGTCGGCAAACAGGGCCTGCTGCGCCCCGGCGCCGCCCACGGTGAGCAGGTAGCGCTTGGCCTTGCCCTGCTCCACCCGCTGAATCCGGTAGGCGGTGTCCTGCTCCAGGTTGGCCACAAGCTCATGGTCGATGTAGTGGCCGGTGTAAACCACGTCTCCCTC
>DFIE01000100.1:0-3821 GCA_002372735.1 Clostridiales bacterium UBA3705 | reverse complement strand
GCCATGGGCCAGTTGTCGGGAATGGCGTTGACCACCTTGGTAAAGCCGGCGTGGATGGCGGCCTGGGCGGGCCAGACGTGGGTGGCCACATAGGGCTTGTCCTTGGGCAGGGTTTTGAGCAGGTTTGCCATCAGCTCGGCGCTGGCCTGGTCGGCGCAGTTGTAGCTGAGCTTGCGGAAGCCCTCGGAGTTCAGAGGCTCCCAGTAGAGCTTGTTGAACAGCTTGGATTTCTGACTCAGCCTGGAGCCAAGGGAGTACAGGTCGTTCTGCCCGCTGATGATGCTGGTGCAAGTAGAGCCCTTAAAGGAATTCAAATCCAGCCACACCGGCTCATAGCCCATGGCCCTTGCGCAGGAGGCCATAGCCATGGAGATCCGGTAGTGGCCGAAGCCCATCCGGATATTGCCGATGAAAACGGTCTTGTCGCCAAAGGCAGCGCCTTCGCCAAAAACCAGCTCCTTGGTGCCCAGGGGGGCAAGCACGGCGTTCTCCTTCAGACCGAAGCGATACTCTTTGTCGGAGTCGTCGCCGTATTTCCTGGCAAACTTTTTCTTGGTGTTCTCCGCCTTTTTCACATCGGCGGCGGACATGACATTCTGGAAAATGACCTTGGATTTTTCTAGCATAGGGACCTCCGGTTCATAGTAATAGTTGACAATTTATACAAATTCCGCTACAATATGACTGATGCATTTAGGCTATCATCCAAGTGCGTTTTTGTCAAGCCCCAAGCCTTACTTTTTGCATTATTTTATTTAAGGAGAGAAACCATGAAAAGACTCACCAAGAAACAGATGATCATCTTTGCCATCGGTCAGTTGGGATGGTCCATCCTCAGCGGCATCATCGGTGCCTGGTTTGTGACCTTCTATCTGCCCACCCAGGGCGACATCGACGCCGGCGCCGTTCAGTTTATCCAGCCTGGCCTGGTGATTCTGGGCATTCTGACCATCCTGGGTCTGATCACCGCCCTGAGCCGTGTGTTTGACGCCGTGACCGACCCGCTGATCGCCAACCTGTCTGACCGCAGCACCAACAAGCGCGGCCGCCGCATTCCCTTTATGCAAAAGGCTGCCATCCCCCTGTCCATTGTCACCGTTTTGCTGTTCTGCGCGCCGGTAAACGCCATCAGCGGCATCAACGTGGCGTGGATTTCCGTGTTTGTGATCCTGTTCTATCTGTTCATGACCATGTACTGCACCCCCTATACCGCGCTGATCTCTGAGTTCGGCAAGACCCAGGAGGACCGGATGTTTATCTCCACGGCCATCTCCCTCACCTTCTTTGCCGGCACCATGCTGGCCTATACCCCCTTTGTGTTTGCCGGCATGCTGCGGGTCGCCGTGGGCTTCAACTGGAGCTACCGGATCTGCTTCATCGTTCTGGCAGTGATCTCCTGCGTGTGCATGCTGCTGCCCACCTTCCTGCTCAATGAGCGGGAGTTTGTCGATACCAAGCCCTCCAGCTCCAGTGTGTTCAAGTCCCTGGCCGCCACCTTCAAGAACCGGGAGTTCCGGGTCTTTGCCGCCTCCGACATTATGTACTGGGTGGGCCTCACCCTTTTCCAGACCGGCCTTCCCTTCTTTGTCAAGGTCTCCATGAACCTGAAAGAGGGCATGACCATGGTCTTCATGGGCGGCATGACGGTGCTCTCCGCCTGCTTCTACCCCTTTGTCAACGGCTTTGTCCGCCGCCACGGCAAAAAGAAGATGGTCATCTTCGGCTTCCTGGGCCTGGCGGTTGCCTACCTGATCACCGCCCTGATCGGCGTGATTCAGCTGCCCAACAACAAGATCTGGGGCTTTGCCATCTGTATCATTGCAGCCTTCCCCATGGCGCTGCTGGGCATCATTCCCCAGGCCATTGTGGCTGACGTGGCCGAGGCCGACGGCATTGAGACCGGCGAAAACCGTGAGGGCATGTTCTTTGCCGCCCGGACCTTCGCCATGAAGTGGGGCCAGGCCCTGGCCATGCTGGTGTTTACCTCCCTTGCCATCATCGGCACCACCCAGGCTGCCAACTCCAACGAGATCACCGCCTCCGCCCTGGGACTGCGGATTGTGGCCATTGTGGCCGTCTGCTTCTGCACCCTGGGCGCTCTGATCCTGGCCCTGTACAACGAAAAGAAGATCATGAAGACCATCGAGAGCAAAAAGTCTGCCAAGTAATCATCCGACAGGAGCAACACTATGAAACTACTTTCCAAAACCGTCCAAGCCACAGACATTCTCAACCAGGAGCTGATCTGTGAGAACAACCGCCTCACCCTGCGGCTGACTCCCCTGGGGGACAAGCCCGTAGAGCTGGAGGAGGTCAGCGTCACCGTGGCCTACGACTTCACCCGGGCGGACGCCTTCTTCCTCAACGGCTACCAGAGCTGGACCTACAGCCCCGAGCGTACCCGTATGCAGTTTGACGCCGCCATGCGCTATGTGCCCAAGGCTCTGGACCGGCGCTTTGGCCTGTCCCAGTACGGCGACGGCTACTTTGCCGATCCTGTCTACCGCCGGGATCTGCGCAACGGCTACAAAAAGGGCTATACCTACGCCTACGTCCGCTGGGACAAGCTCTACTGCCTCTTCGCCTCTCTGGCAGAGGACACAGGCTTCACCCGCATCAGCTTCCAGCCGGGACAGGGCACGGTTACATTCAAAAAAGATTGCCACCACCGCTTCCTCCAGCCCGGCGAGAAATACCTGGGCCTGGATATGCTCTACGTAGAGGGCGACGAGAACGCAGTGTTCGACGCCTGGTTTAGCGCTATGGGGATCAAGCCCCTGCCTGCCCGGCCCAAAACCGGCTATACCAGCTGGTACAATTGCTACCAGGACATCTCTGAGGCGCAGATCCTCCGGGATCTGGAGGGCATGAAAACCCTGGCCGTCAAGCCGGACATCTTCCAGATTGACGACGGCTTTGAGCCGTATGTGGGCGACTGGCTCACTGTCAACGAGACCAAATTCCCCAACGGCCTGGAGCCCATCATCCAAAAGATCCACGACGAGGGCTATCAGGCGGGCATCTGGCTGGCCCCCTTTGTGGCGGAAAAGGACTCCGCCCTGTACACCGAGCATCCCGATTGGTTCCAGTACCGGGGCGGAGACCGGGTTTACGCCGGCTCCAACTGGTCCGGCGCCTACGCCCTGGATCCCTACCATCCCGAGGTGCGGGATTACATCCGCCGCAGCATTCAGCACTACAAGGACATGGGCATCACCCTCTTTAAGCTGGACTTCCTGTATGCCGCCTGCATGACCTCCCGCCCGGACAAGACCCGGGGCGAGATTATGGCGGAGTCCATGGATTTCCTCCGCCAGGTCTGCGGTGACGCCGAGATCCTGGGCTGCGGCGTGCCCCTGGCCTCTGCCTTTGGCCGGGTGGAGTACTGCCGCATCGGGCCGGATATGTCTCTGGACTTTGACGACAAGCCCTTTATGCGCCTGCTCCACAACGAACGCCCCTCCACCAAGCATACCGAGCGCAACACCTTCTATCGCCGGCAGCTGGACGGCAGGGCCTTCCTCAACGATCCGGACGTCTTCCTCCTCCGGGACGACAACACCAGCCTCACCCCCCGGCAGAAGCACACCCTGGCGGTGTGTAACGCCCTGTTCGGCTCGGTGCTCTTCGGCTCTGACGACTTTGGCGCCTATGACGAGGATAAGCGCAGCCTGCACACTGCCCTGTGTGCCCTGCAGCACGCCGAAAACGTCCGTGTGCTGTCTGTTACCCCCGATGAAGTCCACCGGGTGGTGGTCCGCTACAGCCTGAACGGGGTGGAGAAAACCCTGGAGCTGGAGCTCTGATTCCAAACGCAAAAG
>DFIE01000063.1 GCA_002372735.1 Clostridiales bacterium UBA3705 | reverse complement strand
CAGCGCGCCCGCCCTTTTTTCCCCCAGGCCTTCCCCACCCTTTCCCGTTTCCAAGGAGGTATCTTATGCGACGTATTGCTGCGGCCCTGCTGGCCGCTGTGTGCATCCTGTCTTTGGCGGGCTGCGGCCTGCTGACCGCCCGGCCCGGACAGACCCAAACGATCCAACAGGACACCCTCGCCACCCGGGCCCCGGACACCCAGGCCCCGGAGACCCAGGCTCCCGACACCCAGGCCCCGGGGGAGGACCTGTTCCGCTTTACCCGGGAGAACTTCCCCCGGCTGGACGGCTCCACGGCCCTGGTGCCCCTGGGGGAGGCGGCAGCCTCTGTCCTGCTGGGGGAGAGCCGCGACCAGGTGCAGGATCTGGTGCAGTTCAACCGCACCACCCAGTCCTTCCGCAACCTGATGAACGGGGAGTGCGACCTGCTCCTGGCCGGCGAGCCCAACGCCGCCGTCTTTGACGAGATGGCCGAACAGAACTTTGAAATCGACATGGAGGTCATCGGCACCGACGGCCTGGTCTTCCTGGTCAACGAGAACAACCCGGTGCAGAGCCTTACCACCCAGCAGATCCGGGACATCTACACCGGCAAGATCACCAACTGGTCCCAGGTGGGGGGAGAGGACGCGGAGATCATCCCCTTCCAGCGCAACGAGGGCGCGGGCTCCCAGGCGCTGATGAAAAAGCTGGTCATGGGCGACACCCCCATGATGGAGGCCCCCGAGGACTACATGGCCACCTCCATGGGCGAGCTCATGGCCGTGGTGAAGAGCTATGACAACTCCGCCAACGCCATCGGCTACTCCGTGTACTACTACGCCCACGACATGGAGATGGCCCGGGGGCTGAAGCTGCTGCGGGTGGACGACGTGGAGCCCAACCGGGACACCATCCGCTCCGGGACCTATCCCCACGTCAACGCCTATTACTGTGTCATCCCCGCCGCGGCCCCCGCGGGCAGCCCCAACCGGGTGCTCTACGAGTGGCTGCTCACCGACGAGGGCCAGGCCCTGGTGGCAGGGGAGGGCTACGTGTCCGTCCGTTAGCGCCTGATTTTGAACGGGAGGTGCGCCATGAAGCGTCTGATCCCTCTGCTGCTGCTGTTGGCCCTGCTGTGCGGCTGCACCCGGGCGCCTGAGACCATCCAGGTGGTCCCCACAGCCCCTGTCGAGAGCCCCATCCAACCCCCCGCCCAGGGCCCGACCCAGAGTCCCGCCGAGCCCCAGGCCCCGTCCCAGACCGCCGGGGGCTTCCGGGTGTACACCGATGCCTCCCAATACACCCCCTTTGCCCTGCCCCAGCCCAAGTACACCCGGCTCAGCGACGGGCCCCTGCCGGACTTCAGGCCCGGGGACTACGGCGCTGTGCTGCCCTATGCCGGCACGCCCCTGTTCTCGGCGAACGGCGGGTACGCCTCCTATCCGGTGGGCTACAACTGGGGCTTCTGTGACGACCGGGGCCGGATTCTCACCGACCCCACCTATGTGGACGTCCAGCCCCTGTGCACGGAGCAGGACATGATGGGCCAGCCCCTGCCGGGCAGCAGCCTGCCCATCTGGCAGGTCACCCGCCCCTACGGGGTCACCCGGATGGTGGACGAGGAGTACAACTATACCTATTATGAGGGCAAAATGGTCCACGGCCTGGTGGCCATGGACGGCAGCTTTGCCACCGAGGTGAAGTATGTGCAGATCCAGCCCTACCGGGACTGCATCGTCCTGCGGGAGGACTGGACCACCCCGGACTTTACGGTGATTGATCTGCAGGGCAAGCCCCTGGTCTACGGCAGCCGGCTTCTGCCCCCGGGGACCGAGTGGGTCAACGTGGACTACGGCGAGGGCCTGCTGCTGCTGGAATATCAGGTCTCGGGCGGGGAGGATGTGTGTCGGTTCTACGATCTGCAGGGCCGGCAGGTGCTGGGGCCCTATCGTTGGGCCTACCCCTTCAGCGACGGCTATGCCTGCGTGCGGGTGGAGGACGGGAACTACGGCTTTGTGGATCCCACCGGCAACTGGCTGATTCCCCCCGACTTGCAGGATGCCGAGCCCTTCCGCGAGGGCATCGCCCCCATCGAGCAGGACGGTGTTGCCATGCTGATTGACACCCGGGGCAACCCCCTGGTCCGGCACCCGGGCATGAGCTGCTACCGGGATGAGAACGGACTGTACCGCTTTAATGACCGGGACAACTACACCCAGTATTTCTATGACCGGTCCGGCCGCCTGGTGGAAGGGGTGTCGGACGTCTCAGGCTGGTGGTCCAGCTGGGGCGACGGGCTCCTCCGCCTGTCCGAAGACGACGGCCTGCGCCTGGTGGACACCGAGACCGGCTTCCGCTCAGACCTGATTGCCGGCATGGAGTACGCCTGGCGCAGCTGCGCCATTGTGGACGGGACCTGGACCCGGGGCTATCTGACCAGCGCCTGGCGGGAGGAGGGCAGCCTGGAGGCCTTCCTCCCGGCGGGGGCAACACAGACCCTGCCCCTGGCTGCCACCGCCCCCACAGACCCGGGCTGCCACTGCATGGCAGGGGAGCTGTACGATCTCAAAACCGGCGACCGCCTGTGGATGGGGTATTTCTCCGGGGGCACCTGGGTGTATCATGACGACGGCACCCCGGCCCTGCCCGGTCCGGTCCGGGGCCGGCAGCTGCTGGCGGTGGGGGGCCTGGTCCGGGTGATCAGCGACTACGCCTGCACCTATTACGACAGCCGGGGCAGCGTGGTGTTCTGCTGGCCCCTGGACACCGCCATGGCGGATTGAGGAAGCTATGAAAAAAGTGCTGTTTTATCTGGCCTTTTTGTTCCTGGCAGGGGTGCTGGGCTACAGCCTGTGGCAGCTGCTGTCTGCCAACCGGGACTACACTGCCGAGGCCCGGGTCCACACCGCCCAGCTGAGCTACCGCCCCGGGTCCGGGACAGAGTCCGCGCCTTCCGCCCCGGCGGCGGAGCCCCGGCCCGCCCTGCCCCAGATCACCGGTGACACCGCCCTGCAGGAGACCCAGCCCGCTCCCCTCAACCCGGAGATCGCCCGCCTGCGGCAGGACTATCCCGACGCCGTGGGCTGGCTCACGGTGCCCGGCACCCTGGTGGACTACCCCTTTGTCCAGGGCCGGGACAACGACTACTATCTCCGCCGGGACATGGACGGGGCCTATCTCTACGCCGGCACCCCCTTTCTGGACTGCCGGTGCGACCGGGAGCTGACGGGGGGCAACTCCATCATCTACGGCCACAATATGCGCAACGACAGCGTCTTCGGCACCCTGGAGCGGTATAAGACCCAGTCCTTCCTGGAGGAAAACCCGGTGGGCTATGTCTACCTGCCGGACCGGACCCTCACCGTGGAGTGGATCGCCTGCGTGGTCACCACCGACCAGACCACCTATCTCTACGAGACCGCCCTGGACCGGGAGGCCCTGGACCTGCTCTACGCCCAGGGCCGCACCACCCGCCGGGTGGAATGCAGCCCCGAGGACCGGTTCCTCACCCTGTCCACCTGCGACTATGAGCGCAGCAACGGCCGGGTGGTGCTGGTGGGCGTGCTCCGGCAGTAACGCAAAAACGTGCCCCAGGCAAGCAAGCCTGGGGCACGTTTTTTCTCTTTCTGCTGGGTTGCCGGTTACGGGGCGCTGAGAGCCCGGGTCAGCACCTCAAGATTCTCCTCCATGACCCCCAGATAGGTGGTGCCGGCCTCCACGTCCTGCCGGGTCACCGACTGCAAGGAGTCCAGGGTCAAAATCTCCTGGTCCCCCGCCTGGGTGGTATCCCGCACGGTGGCGCTGAGCT
Organism: Clostridiales bacterium UBA3705; assembly: GCA_002372735.1. Next base: position 9,884 of record DFIE01000063.1, on the reverse strand, counting down.
TGCCGTCGGCGCTCTCAATCTGCATAATATACCGCAGCCCCAGCTGGTCCACCTTGCCGGCCAGGAAGGCGATGGTCTCAAAGCTGGCCTCGGTCTCTGCAGAGCAGCCCACAAAGGCCGCGTAGTAGTCCAGGCCGTAGTCGTCGGCCAGATAGCGGAAGGGGAACCGGTCGCCGAAGAGCAGGGTCTTGCAGGGGGCGGCCTCCACTGCCGCGGCATAGCGGGCGTCCAGGTCGGCCAGCTGTGCGTCGTAGGCCGCCGCGGCCGCGGCGTAGGCCTCCTTGCCCTCGGGGTCCGCCTGGGTCAGGGCCTGGGCCAGCACACCGCACAGGGTCCGGGCGTTTTTCAGCGACAGCCACACGTGCTCGTCGTACGCCGGGCCCTCGGCCTCTTCCTCCTCCTCGGCCTGCATCCCTTCCACCACCTCTTCTTCCTTGGCCTGCCCGCCCAGGGCCTGCAGCAGATTCACCACCACCATGTCCGGGTTCTGGGCCTGGGCCAGGGCGTCCGCCACCCAGCCGTCAGAGACGCCGCCGACGTAGATGAACACGTCGCAGGTGCCCACGGTCAGCATATCCTGCACCGTGGGCTGGTAGCTGTGCAGGTCCACGCCGCTGTCCAGCAGCATGGTCACCTCCGCCCGGTCTCCCGCCAGATTGCGCACCCAGTCATACACCGGGAAGATGGTGGTCACCACCTGCAGCCGGCCGTCTGCGGCCGGGGCCGGGGCCGGGGCGCAGCCTGCCCCCAGCCCTGCCAGCAGGGCCAGCACCAGCAGCACCGCCAAAATGGAGCTTGCCTGTTTCATGAAAATGCCTCCTGGTATATAATGAAGGGGAGCGGGCCTCCGCCAAAGGGACGGCCCGCCGAATTTGCGATTCATTCGCAAATTAGTATAGCACCGGCCGGGGAATTTGTCAAGAAAAGATTGTGGGCGGTGCCCCGGCGGGCGGGGCGGGCCACATCTTGTGGCGGCAGGGGAGCGGGGGCACAATTTTTCACAAAAACCGGTTTTTGCAAAATTTGATGTTGACATAACCGGACTTTGTAGGCTATAATATACGCCGTATGAGCCCATAAACGGGCGATTCCATCACACGCTGCGGCTGTTCGCACAGCTGTTGAGCATATTCTTTATAGGAGGTGTACACCATGCTGCGTACCTATCAGCCCAGAAAGCGCCACAGATCCAAAGTCCACGGTTTCAGAAAGAGAATGGCTACCGCCAACGGCCGCAAGGTCCTTGCCCGCCGCCGTGCAAAGGGCAGAGCTGTCATTTCTGCGTAATCGATTTTTGGCACACGGCTTGACAGCGTTTTTTGTAAGCCTTCGGGGTGAGCGGATGAACCATCTGTTCGCCCCGAACGCATATATGCCACGGAGGCGAGGTCCATGCACCACACCATATCCCTGAAGCTGAACCATGTGTTCCGCCGGCTCTATGCCAAGGGCGACCACACCGTGGGGTCCTACCTGGTGGTCTACTGCCGCCGCAACGGCCTGGGCTTTAACCGCCTGGGGGTTACGGCCAGCACCAAGCTGGGCCACGCCGTGGTCCGCAACCGGGCCCGCCGCCGCCTGCGGGAGCTCTACCGCCTGAACGAGCACCGGCTGAAGCCCGGGTACGACATCGTCCTGGTGGCCAGGAGCCGGGCGGTTACCGGCAACTTTGCCGCCATGGAGTCCGCCTTTCTGCACCAGTGCCGGCAGCTGAAGCTGCTGGCGGAGGACCCGGCATGAAAGGGCTTCTTCTGGGCCTGATCCGCTTTTATCAGCGGCGGATCTCTCCGGGCCTGCCCCCCCGGTGCCGCTACAGCCCCACCTGCAGCGAATACGCCTTTCAGGCCATCGGCAAGTACGGGGCCATGAAGGGCGGCTGGCTGGCAACCAAGCGCTTTTGCCGCTGTCATCCGTTTTCCAAAAGGGACTACTACGATCCTGTGCCGTGATCTGGCACACTCGCCCCCGGGCGAGTCCGTTCCAGCCGCCGGTCCGCCGGCGAGCCCATTTGTGTATGGAGACACACAACATGAAAAAACGTAACCTTACCCGCTATGGCAGTCTTGCCCTGGTGTTGGTGCTGGTGCTGGGTCTGCTGCTGCTCTCCGGCTGCGCCGTCACCAATCCCGCCACCAAGAATCTCACCGAAGAGGGCCTGGTCAACATCGACAATCTCTCCACCGAGGTGAAGCTGCAGGCCACTGACTACATCAAGCTGCCCTTTGCCTACCTGCTGGAGTGGCTGTACGAGTTCACCCAGAGCTACGGCCTGGCGCTGATCCTCTTTGCCCTGATTGTCAAGATCATTCTCCTCCCCACCTCCGCCTTGAGCAAGAAGGGCATGATGAAGATGTCCCGGCTCACCCCCCAGGTCAAGGCCCTGGAGGCCAAGTACGGCGATGACAAGCAGAAGTACCAGGAGGAGGTCAACAAGCTCTACAAGACAGAGGGCGCCGGCGGCTGCGCCGGCTGTCTGTGGTCCTTCCTGCCCCTGCTGCTCCTGCTGCCCCTGTACTACATCATCCGTGAGCCCATCACCTGGCTGATGTTCCACGGCAATGTAAGCCAGGCCACCCTGGGCCAGATCCAAAACGTGTTCATCACCGCCAGCAAGAACGCCGCCGAGGGCAGCGCCCTGGCCAAGCTGGACGTCACCGGCTTCTACTGGCAGATGCAGGCCCTGCCCTTCATTGACCAGCTCAAGGCAGAGCTCAGCGCCATCTCTCCCAACATTGTGTCTATGAACACCCGGTTCATGGGCATTGAGCTGGCCACCGTGCCCCAGTTCCTGTTCTGGAAGAACTTTGACACCGGCGTGTGGAACGCCGTGGGGCAGTTCCTGCTGCCCGTGTTCTCCGGCGGCATCAACTGGATCTCCATGTGGATCAGCCAAAAGCTGAACAACACCGTCATCGTGGACGAAAAGGGCCGCAAGGACGAGACCATGGCCAAGGCCAACGACTCCACCAAGACCATGACCATGTTGATGCCTCTGATGTCCATCTACATCGGCTTTGTGGCCCCGGCGGGCCTGTCCATCTACTGGATCATCCAGGGCGTGTTCAGCGTGGTGCAGGACTACTTCCTCACCAAGCACTACCGCAAGGTGTATGACGCCGAAGACGCCGTCAAGCAGGCCAAGGCCGCCGAAGAGGCCGCCAGAGAGGCCGAGCGGGAGCGGGTCCGCGCCGAAAAGCGTGCCGAAAACCCCGACGGCATTGTGGCCAACACCAGTAAAAAGAAGCTGCAGCAAAAGCAGCGCACCGAGCAGGCCGCCAAGGAGGCCGCCTATCTCGCCCAGAAGGCCGAGCAGGATCCCACCAAGGAGCTGCCCTCCCCCCAGGATCTGGACCGCCCCTATCGCCGGGGCAGAAACTACCGGGCTGACCGGTACAGCAAGGCCGGGAACGAGTCCAACAATGAGGAGTAATTATGGAAAAAAGCATTGTCACCACCGGTAAGACCATTGACCTGGCCATCACCGCCGCCCTGGAGGAGCTGCAGATGGACCGGGACAGCGTCTCCGTGGAGGTTTTGGAAAACGCCAAGTCCGGCTTCTTCGGCATCGGCGCCAGCCCGGCCAAGGTGAAGGTCACCTTTGAGGTGCCCGATCCCACCCCGGCGCCGGCCCTGTCTGCGGCCTCCCGCAAGCCCAAGAAGCAGGCCCCCAAGCTGGAAAAGCCCCTGCCCATGCCCGAGCCTGTCCGGCCCGAGCCCAAAAAGCAGGCCCCCAAGCTGGAGCGCAAGCCCGAGCCCAAAAAGCCCGAGCCCAAGAAGCAGGCCCCCAGAATGGAGCGGCCCGCCCAGCCCCAGCGGGAGTATGCCCCCGCCGAGCCCGGCTCCCAGGAGGAGCGGGTGGAGCAGTTCCTCAAGGGTCTGCTGGAGCGGATGGACTCCCAGGCCGTGCCCCACGCCTGGCGCAAGGACGACGAGACCATCGCCGTGGAGCTGGTGGGCGAGGACCTGGGTATGCTGATCGGCCGCCGGGGCGAGACCCTGGACGCCATCCAGCACCTGGCCAACTATGCCCTGAACCACGATGCCGGCAAGCGCACCCGGGTGAGCGTTGACGCCGAAAACTACCGCGGCAAGCGGGAGGAGGCCCTGCGCAGCCTGGCCAGAAAGATGGCCAACAAGGTGCTCAAGTACCGCAAGAGCATGACCCTGGAGCCCATGAACGCCTACGAGCGCCATGTGATCCATGCCGCCCTGCAGGACGTAGATGGGGTTACCACCTACTCCACCGGCACCGAGCCCAACCGCAGAGTGGTTGTGGCCTACGTCAAGGAATAATCCGTCAAAGCCCATCCTCCGGGATGGGCTTTTGTCGTCCGCACCCCGCAAACAGGAGGCCCCCATGGAATTTTCCATCCCCGCCCCGGCGCTCTGGGCGCTGGCACAACTGAATCAGGCCGGCCACCAGGCGTTTTTGGTGGGCGGCTGCGTCCGGGACCTGCACATGGGCAGATCCCCCGGGGACTACGACATCGCCACCTCCGCCCTGCCGGACCAGACCCGGGCGGTGTTTGCCGGCTGCCGGGTCATCGAAACCGGGCTGCGCCACGGCACCCTCACGGTGCTGGCCGGCGGCCTGCCCCTGGAGATCACCACCTACCGGGTGGAGTCCGGCTATTCCGACCACCGGCACCCGGATCAGGTCCGCTTCACCTCCCGGCTGGAGGAGGATCTGGCCCGCCGGGATTTCACCGTAAACGCCATGGCCTGGCACCCGGCCCTGGGCCTGCGGGACCCCTTCGGGGGCCGGGCGGACCTGGCGGCGGGGCTGCTGCGCTGCGTGGGCCGGCCCGAGGACCGGTTCGGTGAGGACGCCCTGCGGATGCTGCGGGCCCTGCGCTTTTCCGCCCAGCTGGGCTTTGCCCTGGACGGGCCCACCGCACGGGCAGCCCTGGCCCTGCGCCGGCAGCTGGACCACGTGAGCCGGGAGCGGATCGCGGCGGAGCTGACCAAGCTGCTGCTGGGGCCCAACGCCCGCCGGGTGGTGTGCCAGTTCTGGCCCATCCTGGCGGTGCCCATCCCGGAGCTGGGGGCCATGGCGGGGCTGGACCAGCACAGCAAGTACCACTGCTACGACGTGCTGACCCACTGCGCCGTCGCCCTGGAGGCCGCCGGGCCGGACAAGCTCCTGCGCTGGGCGGCCCTGCTCCACGACGTGGCCAAGCCCCCCTGCTTCACCCTGGACAGCCAGGGCCGGGGCCACTTTTACGGCCACGCCCGGCTGGGCGGGCAGATGACCGAGGAGATCCTCAACCGCCTGCGCTTTGACCGGGACACCGTCCGCCGGGTGCGCCGGCTGGTGGAGCTCCACGACTATCCCATCGACCCCCCGGAGGGGAGCCCGGAGCGGGCGGTAAAGCGGCTGCTCCGCCGCCTGGGGGAGGAGGACTTCTTCCGCCTGCTGGATCTGAAACGGGCGGACGCCCTGGCCCACGCCCCCCAATACCGGGGCCGGGCGGCCCTGTGCGACGATCTGGAGACCCTGGCCCGGCAGATCCTGGCGGAGGGAGACTGCTTCACCCTGAAGGAGCTGGCCGTCCACGGGGACGATCTCATTGCCGCGGGCTGGGCCCCCGGCCCGGCCCTGGGCCGCACCCTGGCCTGGCTGCTGGGCCAGGTGGAGGAGGGCCGGCTGGAAAACGACCGCCAAACCCTCCTGGACGCCGCAAGCCGCGAAAAGAAACCCGAATAAAAAATCACCTGCGCTCCCGTGACAGGGGCGCAGGTGATTTTTTGCGGTTCAGGGCTCCACCAGCATCATGGAGATGCCGCTGACGGTTTCCTTGTTGTTGTCCGGGTCCAAATAGACCATGACGTACTGGTTGTCGGGTTGATAGGTCAGGGAGAAGTCGTCCTCGGCCAGGGGGAAGTTGTCCGGCTCGCCCAGGACCTCCAGGGCCTTGGCCTGGGTGTCGCCCACAACCACCTGGCCCATCAGGCTGGCGTTGGCCACGTCGCCGTACAGATCGCTGACGTCAATCTCCTTGATAATGCCGTCGATGTTTTCGGTGATGGACAGACCCTGGTAGTAGTGCATTGTGTCCTTAAACAGGTCGCTGCCGTCGCAGGGCAGAATCTCCTGGGCCGGGGCGGCCTCCTCGCCCAGGCTGTCCTTCAGGTCGGCAAAGGTGTCGCCCAGGGCAACCTCGGTGTTGTTGTACAGGATGTACATCCGGCCGCCGGTGGCCGCAGGGGCCGGGGCAGTCTCCGAAATGAAGTCGGTGGCAGGCGACGCGGGGGCCTTGACGGCGCAGGCCGTCAGCAGGGCGGCCAGCAGCAACAGCGCAAGCAACAGGGATAGGGTTTTCTTCATGGAATCATTCCTCCTTGTATGGTAAATATGCTTCAGGTGCAGGGCACCGGAATGCTAGAAATCGATTGTCCCGCAGGACAGTACGGCCCGGGTGGTGAACACCGTGAGTTCCCAGCTGCCGCTGAGCCCCAGCTCCCGGGGCAGGTAGGCGGAAAAGCCCTTGGTGCCCTCGCCCTCTGGCAGCTGCTGCTCCCGGACGGGAAAGGCCTCCACGCACAGCTGCCGCCCCTGCTGCTCCAGCAGCAGGTACACCCGGCCGCTGCCCATGTCGGTGTCCTGGGGCAGGGCGCCCCACAGGTGGAAGCCGTAGCTCTGGCCCTGGCACTGGGCCTCCCCCCGGCCGGGCGTCACCTCCGGGGGGACGATCCCCTCCCGCACCGGGGCGTACGCAAAGGGCGCCGCCTGGATCACCCGGGCCAGATTCCGCTGGGCAATCTCGTAGACCACGTCGGTGCCGGGCTCCAGGGCGGTGAGATCCGGCCGGTCCATCCGGCGGAAGAGGGCCTCCTCATAGCTGTCGATCATCCAGGGCAGCAGGGCCCGGCCGAAGGAGTCCCGCACCATCAGCAGTCGGCTGCCGTCGTGCAGGTCGCTGTTCCGGGTGGAGAACCGGTCGTCCCGCTCCTCCCGGTCGCTCATAAACACGGCCAGCTGGCCGGCGGTGTCCCGCACCCCCTGGGGATAGGTGAAGCGGAAGTCCGCATGGGGGTAGTCGTAATAAATCTGCAGGTCCGGCGCGGCCCCGGCGGGCAGCAGCAGCTTGTCCAGATCCCCCTGCCAGTTCTGCTCCACTGTATATGAGACGCCGGACAGGTCCGGTTGTTCCCGGCCCAGAATGCTTAAAATTTCTTCATAACCGTACAGGGCCCCCCGGTAGTTCCAGTGGGAGTCCCGCCGGTGGTAGACCCCCTCCTCCCGGTGGGCGGTCAGCAGGGCCAGCATGTCGGCACAGGGGACCCCCTGTGCGGCCAGGGCCTGCTGCACCCGGGTCAGATTGGTCTGCTCTGCCCGGCGGTACCGGCCGGGCATATACTCCGGGTACACCGCGGACTTGTCCGGCATGGGCACAAAGACGAAGCGGCCGCCTCCGGCCTCCACCTGCTCCCGCAGCAGGTCCAGGGTGACGGCCAGGGCGGTGACCTGGTCGTCGGTGAAGGGGTGGGTGTCCATGTAGTCGTCGGCCTCGCTGGCAAAGAACAGCCAGCCGTCCTTGCCCGCAATGACGTTGGCGGTCCGGCTGCGGAGCAACTCGCCCTTCACCCGGTTGCTCACGGTGAGCAGCCGGGCCCGCAGGGGCAGGTGGTCGCTGACCCAGCTCTCAAACCCGTCGGCGAAGGCCTGGTTCAGCCGGCCCTCCTGCACATAGGCGGGCAGCTCCGCCAGGGCCCGCTTTTCCAGCCGGGCGTCGCTGCGGAAAAAGGGGAACAGGGCCGCGGGCAGACACAGCAGCAGCAGGACCAGCCCGCAATAGAAAATCTGAATGCTCTTTTTCATTCTGCACACCCCCCTCTCAGAAGCGGAAGTAGATAAACGGGTTGTAGCTGGAGGACACCAGCCACAGCACCGACAGGGCCAGCAGACACACCGAGCCTGCGCAGGCGGCGTAGTCCCAGGCGGTCTGTCTTCCCGCGGCCTCGGCCCGCCGGCGCAGCCATGGGAACACCGGGGTGGAGAGCACCACCGCGGCTGCCAGGCTCAGCCAGAACACCGGGTCCAGCAGGCTGAAGAGCTCCGCCGTCACCCCCGGGGCCCCGGCCGCCGGGGAGAACATGGCCCCCAGCATCCCCAGGCCCAGGCCCAGGCTGTCCGCCCGGAAGAGGACGAAGCCCGTGACCACCACCAGCAGGGTGTACACATGGCCCAGGGGCCGGAACCATTTTTTCCGGGTGGGGACGATCTGCCAGGTCTCCAGCATCTGCCACAGGCCGTGCCACAGCCCCCACAGGATAAAGGTGAAGCTGGCCCCGTGCCACAGCCCGGTGAGGAAGAAGACGATCCACTTGTTCAGGATGGTCCGGGCCTTGCCCTTGCGGTTGCCCCCCAGGGGGATGTACACGTATTCTTTAAACCAGGTGGACAGGGAGATGTGCCACCGCCGCCAGAAATCCTGGATGCTGCCGGCGATGAAGGGGTAGTTGAAGTTTTCCAAAAAGTCAAAGCCGAACACGCAGCCCAGGCCGATGGCCATATCGCTGTAGCCGCAGAAGTCAAAGAAGATCTGCAGGCTGTAGCACAGGGCCCCCAGCCAGGCGGCGGCGGTGCCCAGGCTGGCCGGGGCGCAGGCAAAGACCCGGTCGGCCACCAGGCCCATCTGGTTGGCAATGAGGACCTTTTTGGCCAGGCCGAAGAGGAACCGGCGCAGCCCCCGGGTGATCCGCTGGGGGGTGAACTCCCGGCGGTCGATCTGGGCGGCGATGTCGGCGTAGCGGACGATGGGGCCGGCGATGAGCTGGGGGAAGAAGGAGATGTACAGCAGCACGGAGAACAGCCGCCGCTGGACGTTTTTCTTGTCCCGGTACACGTCGATCACATAGCTCAGCCCCTGAAAGGTGAAGAAGGAGATGCCGATGGGCAGGCGGATTTGGGGCACAGGCAGGCCCAGGCCGGTCACGGCGTTCAGGATCTCCACGGCAAAGCCGGTGTATTTGTAGCCGGCCAGCAGGCCGATGTTCAGCACCACGGCCAAGCCCACGGCGGCCTTGTCCCACCGGGTGCCGGCGGCCCCCAGGCCGAAGAGGTAGTTCAGCACAATGGACAGCAGCATGATCATCACCGCCACCGGCTCGCCGAAGGCGTAGAACACCAGGCTGGCGGCGGCCAGCAGTCCATTCCGCACCCTGTGGTGAGGGATCACTGCGTAGAGCAGAAACGTAAGGGGGAAGAACAGGAACAAAAAGGTGAGAGAGCTGAAGGTCATGGTGCCGGGTCCGCCTTTCTCCCGGGGTACGGGTTCCCGCCCGGGCTGCTGTTGGGTGTGGTTTGCTGTATAGTATAACATATCCCGCGCCCAAAAGCGACACAAATTTGCAGAATCCGCACAGCAGAAGGGGGGCCGTCCCGAAGGCCCCTTTTGGCCGCGCCCCTTGCCCGCCCCTGCCCGGCAAGGGGCGCGGCCCGGGCTGCCGGCTTCGCCTTGGGCCGGCCTTCGCCGGGGGGCAAACCGTTTGCGCTTCATTTTGTGCTGTTTACGGCAGGGCAGTTTTTTTCGGCGGGAACTGTGCTACTTTATAATGGAATACCGAAGCCGGAAGCAACAAACCATTGCGAAGCTGTCGAAAAGCTGCAGCGCGGGCAATCTGCCCGTTGCTCCTGCGCCTTCGGCCCAGTGAGAGTCTATTCGCCCTCAAGCTGCGCGCAGCCCAATCTCACCCGGCGCAGGCGGAATCTCACTGCGAAGCAATAGAACTCGCCTCAGGCGAATAGAGTTGAAAAAACCTCGTCTTTCGACGAGGTTTTTTCTGTGGAAGCGCGCGTTATACTGAACTCCATTACGATGTATTGTGTAAAGGATAAAGAACACTTTCAGTAAACACTCTCGGAGAAGCCTGCGGAAACA
>DFIE01000150.1:4430-9397 GCA_002372735.1 Clostridiales bacterium UBA3705 | reverse complement strand
CTTGGGGTGGTTGCGGTAGGCGTTGGCCGGGGCGGAGATGAACTTGCGGGTGTTGCGCTGATAGGCCGGGGCCGGATGCTCCTGCCGCTGGCCCAGGGTGACAATGCTCTTGGAGTGGGCCACCCGGGTGGTGGTGCGGAAGAGCACCGGCACGTCATATTCCTCGGAAATCCGATAGGCCTCCTTGAGGAAATCCAGGCACTCCTGGGAGTCGGCAGGCTCCAGCATGGGCAGCTTGGCCGCCCGGGCATAGTAGCGGTTGTCCTGCTCGTTCTGGGAGGAGTGCATACTGGGATCGTCCGCCGAGACGATGACAAAGCCGCCGGTGACGCCGTTGTAGGCCGCCGTAAAAATCGGGTCCGCCGCCACATTGACGCCCACATGCTTCATGGCGCACAGGCTGCGCACCCCGGCGATGCTGGCGCCGTAGGCCACCTCGGTGGCAACCTTTTCGTTGGGCGCCCACTCACAGTACAGGGCGTCCTTGTACTTGGGGAGATTTTCAAAAATCTCCGTGCTGGGGGTGCCGGGATAGGCCGAGCAGACCTTTACGCCGGCCTCGTAGGCCCCCCTGGCAATGGCTTCATTGCCGGACAGCAGTTTACGTTCCAATGCGATGACCACCTTTCTGATTGTGCCCGCTGGTTTTGTGAATAATCTACAAAATAATTATATTAAAAGACTTGCAAATTGTAAAGTTTGAACTTATAATAAAGATATCAGTTTTGCTTATATCTCGTCCATTTGAGGAATTGCTTATGACTATGCAGCAGGTTCAATATGTGCTGGAGGTAGCCCGCACAGGCAGCGTATCCAGGGCGGCGGAGGGGTTGTATTTGTCCCAGTCGGCGCTGTCCCAGCAGCTCAGGCGGCTGGAGGCGGAGCTGGGCTATCCCCTGTTCCTGCGCACGGCCCACGGCCTGCAGCTGACTCCGGAGGGAGCGCGCTTTTGTGCCCTGGCCGGGCCCGCCGCGGCGCAGTGGGCCCAGCTGTGCGACACCGTGAACCGGGACCGGGCCGCCCGCAAGCCCCGGCTGCGGCTGGGCATCGGCTCCAGGGTGTACTCCAACCATCTGTTTGAGCAGATTGTGGCCTTCTTTGAGGCCAACCCCCAGGTGGAGGTCACCTTTGTGACCGAGGCGGGTCTGGATCCCCTGGAGGCCCTGCGGAAGGGAGAGCTGGACCTGGCCCTGGACCGGCTGCCGGAATCTGAAGCGCCGGAGCCCAACAGCCGGTTTTTCAGCTGTCCCCTGGTGCGGGAGCGGCAGTGCGTGCTGCTACAGCCCGGTGACCCCAGGGCGGACCTTGCCCACATGGACTTTCGGGCGTTGCAGGGCTGCGCCTGGGTCACCGGGCTGGAGGACTCTGCCGAGGACCGGATTCTGCGGGAGGCGTGCCGCCGGTATCAGATCCGGGTGGGCCGGATCTACCGGTCCGACGGCATCTCCACCAGCATGCGGCTGGTCCGGGACGGCCGGGGGGTCGCCCTGGGGCCTGCCTCCTTTGCAGATTATTTCCAGGTGGCGGCGGTGCCCCTGGAGCCGGAGCAGTGGGTGTGGCTGCGCTTTCTGTGCCTGAAATCCAGCCTGAAGCGGCCGGAGATCCGTCAGCTGCGGGACTATCTGCTGGAGCTCTGCAGGGACAGGGCATAAAGAAATCGCTGTGCGGGGGGCACAGCGATTTCTTTATGCCTGTTATTCGGAGCGCAGGGCGGCCACCGGGTCGCTCCGGGCAGCCTTGCGGGAGGGGATGATGCCGCCGATCAGGGTAAGGGTGATGCTCAGCAGCACCAGGATCACCGCCGCCTGGGGCGGGAGGATGGCGTTGATGCCCGTCTGGCCGGTCAGATGGTGAATCAGCTGGTTGGCGGGGATCAACAGCAGATAGGTGATGCCCACGCCCAGCAGCCCCGCCAGGGCGCCGATGATAAAGGTCTCGGCGTTGAACACCTGGGAGATGTTCCGCTTGGAGGCGCCGATGGCCCGGAGAATGCCGATCTCCTTGCGCCGCTCCAGCACGCTGATGTAGGTGATGACCCCGATCATCACCGAGGAGACCACCAGGGAGATGGCTACAAAGGCGATGAGCACAGTGCTGATGGCGTCTACAATGTCGGTGACAGAGCTCATCAGGGTGTCCACCATGTCTGTGTAGACCACGGTTTTGTCCTCGTGGCCGGCGTCGGTCTGAATGGTGTTATAGTCCTCCAACACGGCCTTGACCCGGCCCTTGCCGGCAAAGTCTGTGGGGTAGATGGTGATGGAGGTGGGCTGCTCAGCATCCGCATAGCCCAGCTTGCGCAGGTTGCTGTCATAGCTGCCGGCCTCGGTGGACATCAGGGCGGTCATCAGATCCCGCAGCTCCTGGGGGTCCATGTTCATGGAGAAGGCCGAGGCCAGGGCCTCGGGGTCCATTTGAAAGGCGTTTTGGAAGTTTTTGGTGAGCTCCCCGGCAAACTGGCCCAGTGCCCCGGTGAGCGCCTGGGTGATGGTGCCGGTCATGCTTTGGGCCACCTGGGCCATCACGGTGCCCAGCTGGGTGCCCAGCTGCTGGGAGTAGCCCGCAAACATCTGGGCGGCCCGCTCCTCCAGGCCGCTGGTGTCCACGCTGCGGCTGACGGCATCCGCCAGCAGGGCCTTTGCGGGCTCGGTTTGCAGGTAAGCGGCAAAGGACTCCTGGAGCCGGGAGGGGTCCGGCAGGGCGTTCTCTTCGGCGTAGGCCCGGTAGCCCTGGTACAGGGCGGAGGTCAGGCCCTCCAGCTGCTCCTGGGTCAGGGCAAGGGCGGCAGCCTGCTCCCCCAGCCGGGCGGCGGCCTGGTCCAGAATGGCCCGGACCTCCGGGGTCTGGAGATATTCCGCCAGGTAGGTCATGGGCAGCACAGGGCTCTCCCCCTCTGCAGGGGGCTCGGTGCGGGCGGCGGCGTAGTCGGCGTAGCCGGCCATAACCTGCTCAATCAGTGCTGCAAGATCCTCTGTGCTGACGGAGAAGGCCCCGTTGGCCTCCAGGTCTGCCCGGATCTGCTGCTGCAGCAGCTGGCGGGCGTCCTCAGAGGTGAGATATTGCTGCAGCCCGTCGCCCAGGGCGGTGTAGTTGGTGGCAGGGTCGTCCTTGGCATAGTCCAGATAGCCGGTGAGCAGGCTTTCAAAGAGCGTCTGCATCTCCTCCGCAGAGAGCTGGAGCTGGATGCCGTCAAAGAGCTGGGCAATGTCCTGAGCGCTGAGCTGGGGCATGGAGAACTGGAACTGGCTGGGATCCACCGCGCCGGACAGGTCCATACCGGACAGATCCAGGCTGGACAGATCCATGCCGGACAGGTCGAAGCTGCTGGGGTCCAGGTCAAACTGGAAGGCCTTGGAGATGGCCTCCTCGTCCACAGAGAAGAGACTGCCCATGTCCACCTGGGCGTCCCGGTCGGTCTCGCCGAAGCCCTTGCCGGTGAACACGTCCGTGCTCCGGCTGGAGAGCTGCTGGGTGACGATTTCGCTGCCGGCGGCCTGGTCCATCAGGTGCTCGGTGAGGGCCCAGGGGTAGGCAATGCCCGCCATCAGCGTCGGGGAGGACACGTCCTCCATGGGCTGGACCACCCCCACCACAGTCAGCGGCGGGGCCTGCTGCACCAGCTGGAGCAGGTAGCGGCTGTCGCCGGAGCGGTCGGTCCAGACCTGGTACTCGCTGTCGTAGACGTAATAGTCCGAGGCGTAGACCAGCCGGAACTCCGTGCCCAGAAACTCATCATAGTCGTAGGTGGTGATGGTGTCGTCGGTCCGGCTGCTTTTGCCCTCGGCAAAGGCCTTGATCATCTGATCCAGCTCTGTGGGGTTCTTCATGCCCAGGGTGTAAAGGGTCAGGTCAGTCACATTGCCCCGGGCGGTGAGCACCAGGACGCACTCGTTCCAGGCCTCGGGCCAGTGGCCGGCCTTAACGTCATACTGGTTCCGGTAGAGGGATTCCTCCCGGGGCATGGCGTGGAAGGTGTCGGTGCCGGAGAACATGGACATCATGCCCCCCATCCCCTCGGTGGTGCCGAAGCCCAGGGCGGCAAAGCTCTTGTCCGGATTGACCTGGCGGACCTTGCCGTTTTGCAGGCGGTAGATCTGCGGGGTGAGGCTGTAGTCGTACTCAATGGCCTGGACGGCCTGGTAAATCTCGCGGCCGTCTCCCTCCAGATAGGCCCGCAGGGCCCCCAGGTCGTTGGTGCTGACCCGGGAGAAGAGATTGGTTACGGTTTTCCACTCCCGCACGGGCTTTTGGGTCTCCTGCTCCGGGTCCTCCTTGCCGGAATCCGGCATAAAATTGGCCAGGTTGAAGGCGGTGTCGGTAATCTGCAGAGGGTAGCTCTTGAGCGTATCCTCCTCCACATTTTGGATGTAGGCGTCCACGCCGTTTGACATGGACAGGATCATGGCAATGCCGATGATGCCGATGGACCCCGCAAAGGCCACCAGCAGGGTGCGCACCTTTTTGGTCCAGAGATTGTTGAAGCTCAGCATCAGGCTGGTAAGGAAGGACATGGAGGCCCGGCCCATGTTGCGGTGGACTGCCTGGTCGGGGGCAGGCTCAAAGGGATCGGTGTCGGAGGTAATCACCCCGTCCTTGAGCCGGACGATCCGGGTGGCGTACTGCTCCGCCAGCTCCGGGTTGTGGGTAACCATGACCACCAGGCGGTTTTCCGCCACCTGCTTGAGCAGGTCCATCACCTGGACGGAGGTCTCGCTGTCCAGGGCGCCGGTGGGCTCGTCGGCCAAGAGGATGTCCGGGTCGTTGACCAGGGCCCGGGCAATGGCCACCCGCTGCATCTGGCCGCCGGAGAGCTGGGAGGGCTTTTTGTGCATGTGCTCCCCCAGCCCCACCTGCTCCAGGGCGGCCCGGGCCTTGGCGGTCCGCTCCCGGCGGGAGATCCCGCTGATGGTCAGCGCCAGCTCCACGTTGGACAAAATAGTCTGGTGGGGGATCAGGTTGTAGCTCTG
>DFIE01000150.1:1294-4376 GCA_002372735.1 Clostridiales bacterium UBA3705 | reverse complement strand
GTAGCTCTGGAACACGAAGCCCACGGTGTGGTTGCGATAGGAATCCCAGTCCCGGGCGTTGTACTTTTTGGTGGAAATGCCGTTGATGATCAGATCGCCGGAGTCGTACCGGTCCAGGCCCCCGATCACGTTGAGCAGGGTGGTCTTGCCTGAGCCGGACTGGCCCAGGATGGCCACAAACTCACAGTCCCGCAGATTCAGCGAGACCTTGTTCAGGGCCTGCTGGACCAGGGGGCCGGTTTTATAAGTCTTGGAGACCTCTTTGATTTGAAGCATGGTGTCACTACCTTAAATATCAAATCTATTTCTAACGCATTATACACACAAAACCCCTCCCCGAAAAGGGGAGGGGCGCATGTTTCATAAAAAATTTACAACTGCGGCCTACAGATGGGTCTCCCAGTAGCGGCGCTTGCACTCGGCCACCACCTCCATGGCCTCTTCCTTGCCATGGTATTGGCCAACCACCACCTCTACCCCCTGGAGAACCTTGTAGTTTTCAAAGAAGTTGACGATCTCATCCAGCTCAAAGGAGGGCAGATCGGACAGCTCCTGGACGTTGTCATACCGGGGGTCGCAGTCTACCACAGAGATCAGCTTGTAGTCCTGCTTGCCCCCGTCCACCATGGACAGATAGCCCAGCACCCGGGCCGGCACGATGCAGCCGGGAAAGGTGGGGTCCTTGCAGATGACCAGGATATCCAGGGGGTCGCCGTCCGGGGCCAGGGTGTTCTCCAGGATGCCGTATTCGGTGGGGTAGATCATGGCGGAATACAGCACGCGGTCAAGCACAATGCGGCCGGTGGTGTGGTCCACCTCGTACTTGTTGCGGGAGTTCAGAGGGATTTCGATCAGGGCGTTGACCACGTTGTTGGGCATAGGGGCGCCTCCTTTCCGTTTTGCTTATTTTACCATGATTCTTGTCTTTGTGCAAGGGGGATTGCATTTTGACGTGCGATTATGTTATAATACAAAAAAACAAGCAAAGGATGTGTCTTCATGAAGGAATTGACCCAAGGCTTCTTTACCGGTGAGCGGGCGCTGTACGCCGCCCGGGATCTGCTGGTACGCGACAGCGTGTTTGACGACGGAGAGTCCCCCCTGAAGGAGGGCCGGAACCTGGTGCTGGAAAACTGCCTGATGCGCTGGAAATACCCCCTGTGGTACTGCAAAGACGTGGTGGCCAGAGACTGCACCTGGTTTGACATGGCCCGGGCCGGAGTATGGTACACCCACAACATCCGGGTGGAAAACGCCATGATCCAGGCCCCCAAAAACATCCGCCGCTGCACCGGAGTGACCCTGGAAAACGTGCGCTTCTCCAACGCAGAGGAGACCCTCTGGTCCTGCCGGGACGTGCAGATGAAAAACGTCTTTGCCCGGGGGCCCTACTTTGCCATGAACAGCGAGAATATGACCATCGACGGCCTGGACCTGGACGGGAACTACTCCTTTGACGGAGCCAAAAACGTCACCATCCGCAACAGCCGCCTGCTCACCAAGGACGCCTTTTGGAACACCGAAAACGTGACGGTGTACGACTCCTTTATCTCTGGAGAGTATTTGGGCTGGAATGCCAGGAATCTCCGGCTGGTGAACTGTGTGATTGAGAGCCTGCAGGGTATGTGCTACATTGACAACCTGGTGATGGAGCACTGCAAGCTGATCAACACCACCCTGGCCTTTGAGTTCTCCACCGTGGAGGCGGAAATCTCCTCGAAAATCGACAGCGTGCTGAACCCCGCCTCCGGCACCATCCAGGCCCCGGCCATCGGGGAGCTGATTCTGGAGCGGGATCTGATTGACCCGGGCAAAACCCGGATTGTCTGCACCGAGATTGACCGCCGGGCCGACCACCCGGAATGGAGGCAGAACCCATGAAATACGACTTTGACCACGTCCCCTCCCGCCGGGGCACCCACTGCTACAAGTGGGACGTGGGCCCACAGGAGCTGCCCATGTGGATTGCCGACATGGACTTCCCTGCCGCCCCGGAAATCCGCCGGGCCCTGGCCCAGCGGATGGAGCACGGGGTGTTTGGCTACACCCAGCTGTGGGAGGATTGGTACCTGGCCTATATGGACTGGTGGCGGGACCGCCACGGCCTGGAAATTGACCGGGACGATCTGATCTTTGCCACAGGGGTCATCCCCATCCTCTCCTCGGCGGTGCGGCGCTTTGCCCACCCCAACGACAATGTGGTGATTCAGACCCCGGTGTACAACGTGTTCTTCAACTCCATTGTAAACAATGGCTGCCGGGTGCTGGAAAATCCTCTGCTGGAGGAAAACGGCGTCTACCGCATCGACTGGGAGGATCTGGAGCGGAAGCTGGCCGACCCCATGACCAGCCTGATGCTGCTGTGCAACCCCCACAACCCGGTGGGCAAGCTGTGGGACCGGGAGACCCTGGCCCGGATCGGCGCGCTGTGCAGCCGGCACCACGTCACAGTGATCTCCGACGAGATTCACTGTGATCTCACCGCCCCGGGGGTGGGCTACGTCCCCTTTGCCTCGGTAAACGAGACCTGCCGGCAGATCAGCATCACCTGTATCGCCCCCACCAAGACCTTCAACCTGGCCGGACTCCAGACCGCCGCGGCGGTGGTCCACGACCCGGTGCTCCGCCACGGGCTGTGGCGGCAGCTGAACACCGACGAGGTGGCTGAGCCCAACGTCTTTGCCCCCACGGCGGCCATTGCCGCCTTCCGGGAGGGCGGAGACTGGCTGGACCAGCTGCGGGATTACCTTTGGGAAAACCGGCTGCTGGCAGAGCAGTATATTGCCCGGCAGATCCCCGGGCTGAAGCTGATCCACGGGCAGGCCACCTATCTGCTGTGGGTGGATATCCGCCGGGTGTGCCCGGACAGCGAGATCTTTGCCCCCTGGCTGCGGGAGAAAACCGGGCTGTTTGTCTCCACCGGGGCGGTGTACGGCCAGGCCGGAAAGGGCTTTTTGCGCATCAACATCGCCTGCCCCCGGGCCCTGGTGGAGGACGGCCTTGACCGTCTGCGCCGGGGTGTGGAGGCCTGGAACCGGGAAAAAGCATAATACTGAGCTCCCATAGAAACCTTTAATCTGTT
>DFIE01000150.1:0-1204 GCA_002372735.1 Clostridiales bacterium UBA3705 | reverse complement strand
TGTCGTCCTTGCCGGGCGTCAAGCCCGCCTGCGTCCTCCGCCTCGTCTGGCGCAATTCCTGCACGGAACATTCTTCAATCTTTCTATGGGAGTTCAGTATAAGACTGCAACGTGCACAAGCCGGCCTGCCCCGACAGGGGCGGGCCGGCTTGTGTCTGCGGACCCATAGGCGCAAAAAAGGCGCGCCGCATTGCTGCGGCGCGCCGGATTTTCACTTAGAAGGGCTCTTCCTCGTCGTCATCGTCAAACTCGAATTCCAGGGTTTCGCCGCACTTGGGGCACTTGATGCTGTCTTTGCTCAGCTCTTCCTCAGACAGCTGCAGCACCTCGCCGCACTTGGGGCAGGTGACCTCGTACTCCACCTCGTCGTCGTAGTCGAAGTCGTCCTCGTCGCCGAAATCGTAGTCGGGCTCGTCATCCAGATCGTCGAACTCGTCGTCGTCCTCGTCGTCGTCCATCAGGAACTCGTCAATGGCGTCCAGGTTTTCTTCAATCTCGTCCAGCTCGTCAGACACCGCAATGGCGTTGTCCTCCAGGTCGTCCACGGCGACGGCCATATCCTGGAGCAGTTCCACCACTTTCGCCAGAAGGCGGTTTTCGTCCTTTTCGGTGTCAAGCTTGATGCCGTCCATCAGTCCCTTGAGGTATGCTGCTTTTTCGGATAATGTCATGGTGATTGCTCCTTTCTTTTTTGAACGTGGTAATGAGGCCAGCAGGGCTTAGCCCTTGGCGCGGCCCATGTACTCGCCGGTACGGGTGTCGATCTGGATGAGGTCGCCTTCGTTGATGAACAGGGGGATCTTCACCTCGGCGCCGGTTTCCAGGGTGGCGGGCTTCAGAGTGTTGGTGGCAGTGTTGCCGGCCAGGCCGGGCTCAGTGTGGGTGACCTCGAGAATCACGAAGTTGGGGCACTCCACGCCAAACACGTTGCCCTTATAGGAGAGCAGGGTGCACTCTTCGTTTTCCTTGACGAACTTGAAGGCATCGGGCAGGGTATCCTTGCTCAGGGGGACCATATCGAAGGTCTCGTTGTCCATGAAGTAGTACAGGTCGCCGTCGTTGTAGCTGTAGGCCATCTTCTTGCGCTCAACAAAGGCCTCCTCGAACTTGGCAGTGGGGTTGAAAGAGGTCTCGGTGACGCCGCCGGTGATGATGTTTTTCATCTTGGTGCGCACAAATGCCGCGCCCTTGCCGGGCTTGACGT
>DFIE01000061.1:366-3494 GCA_002372735.1 Clostridiales bacterium UBA3705 | reverse complement strand
CGCCGTTGACCAGCACCTGGCCGTTCTGGATGAAGTTTTTGGCCATGCCGCCGCTGGGCACCAGGTCCGCCAGCTTCAGCAGACTTTCTAATTTAATGTAGTCGGTTTCGATGGGCACCTCCCGCTGGGCGGGGGTGACGGCTCTGACTCTTACCTTCATGCCGCGCCTCCGTCATTCCCCGGCCTTCAGCCGGACGGGCAGCACCATGTAGCTGAAATCCTCCTCCGGGGTGCAGGGGGTCATCACAATGGGCGACAGGGGGTTGGACAGCTCCAGCACCACCTCGTCGGTGGGCACGGCCTTCAGGGCGTCCAGCAGATACCGGCAGTTGAAGCCGATTTCCAGATCCCGGCCTGCGCCGGCCAGCCGGCAGCCGTCCTTGGCGCTGGCCACCGTGGTGGTGGTGGAGAACTCCGCCCCGTCCTGGACAAAGCGGCAGCGCACCGGGCTTTTGAACTTTTCGGACACGATGAGCCCCACCCGCTCCAGGGTGGAGGTCAGCTCCGCCACGTTGGCGGTGAGCTTGATGGGGTTGTTCACGGGGATCACCCGCCGCCAGTCCAGGAAGGTGCCGTCAATGAGCCGGCAGACCAGGGTGGCGTCCCCCACGGTAAAGAGCAGGTGCCGGTCGCCCAGGGACAGACGGACCGGGTCCTCCCCGTCGTCCAGAATCTTTTCCAGCTCTTTGAGTGCCGGGGACGGCACCACAAAGCTGGCGTTCTGCTCCGCCGGGGCCAGGAGCGCCGCGCTTTTCCGGGCCAGGCGGAAGCCGTCTACGCCCACCATGGTGGCCTTCTCCCCTTCCAGCTCCATGAGGCAGCCGGTGTGGATGGGCTTGGACATCTCGGTGGACACGGCAAAGATGGTGCCGCCGATGAGCCGGCGCAGCTTGCCCTGCTCCATGACGAACTGCCGCCCGTCCCGCACAGAGGGCAGGTCGGGGTAGTCGTCGGCCTGGTTGGCCATAATGGCAAAGGAGGAGATCCCGCCCTGGATCCGAACCCGGAGCTTTTCGTCCACCTCCACCCGGACCTGGTCGTCGGGGAGCTTGCGGACAATGTCAAAGAACATTCTGGCGGGCATAATGCACTCGCCGGGCTCCCGGATGGCGGCGTCCACCTCTACGGTGATGCCGGTTTCCAGGTTGTAGCCGGTAAGGGCCAGGCGCTCGCCGCCCCGGAGCAGAATGCCCTCAATGGCCGCCAGGCTGGATTTGGGGCTGACGGTCCGCAGCACAATGGAGATGGCGTTGGTCAGCTGGTTCTTGTCACAGGTAAATTTCATAGACTGCCTCCTGTCCGAGGGGCCGGTTTTCCACAGAAAAGAAGAAAAACCAAAACCCTTCTCGCTCTTAGAATAGAAAAGAATAGCTTATTGTAGCAGTAGAAGTCGTAGTAGGAAAAATTTGTGTGGAAAACCGGAATTTTCCTTTGCAGGCCAAGGCCTGAGACTCCACAGCCCTTTGTGGAAAACCAAGGGGCTTTCCACCGGCCTGTGGAGAAAAAAGAAGAAACCTTAATGCTCCACACCGGTCCATCCACAATCCACAGCCGGCTGTGGAGATTACAGCTTGCTGTTGATGTTGGCGGTGATGTCCCGGATGTTCTCCTCCAGGGTCCGGTCCTTGGCGGCCAGCAGAGACTCCACCTTTTGCAGGGAGCTGAGCACCGTGGTGTGATCCCGGCCGAACTCCCGGCCGATGTCCTTCAGCGACAGGTTGGTCAGGGTGCGGATCAGGTACATGGAGATCTGCCGGGGCATGACCACGTTGTTGGACTTCAGCCGGCCCCGGATCACGTTTTCCTCCACGCCGTAGAACCGGGAGACCTCGGAGATAATGAGGGCCGGGGTGGGCAGGCTGTGGGTGTCGTCCCGGAACATATCCTTGATGGCCCTGGACACGTTGGGCAGGTCCAGGGGCATACCGCTCAGGTCGTGGTAGGCCTTGATTTTGTTCACCGTACCCTCCAGGGTGCGGATGTTGTTGGTGATGTTTTGGGCGATGTAGTTGCACACGTCCCCGGGCAGGCGCAGACCCAGGGTGTCGGCCTTGTTTTGAATGATGGCCATGCGGGTCTCGTAGTCGGGGGGGATGATGTCGCAGATCAGGCCGCCCTCAAACCGGGTGCGCAGCCGGTCGGCCAGCAGGGAGATTTCAATGGGGGGCCGGTCGGAGGTGAGGACGATCTGCTTGCCGGCGGCGGACAGGTCGTTGAAGGTGTGGAAGAATTCCTCCTCGGTGGAGGCCTTGCCGCCGATGAACTGGATGTCGTCCATGAGCAGCAGGTCCACGTTCCGGTATTTTTTGCGGAACTCGGCGTTGCGTTTTTCCCGCAGGGCGGTGATCAGCTCGTTGGTGAACTGCTCGGAGTTGACGTAGACGATGTTGAACTCCGGAAATTTCTCCTGCAGGCGGTTGGCGATGGCGTAGAGCAGATGGGTTTTGCCCAGGCCCGAGGGGCCGTAGATAAACAGGGGGTTGTAGGCCCCTGCGGGACTGTCGGTGACGGCCAGGGCGGCGTTATAGGCAAAGCGGTTGGAGGGGCCGACCACAAAGCGGTCAAAGGTGTAGTTGGGGTTGAACCGGGGCTTGCCGGCGGTTTTTTTGGACTGCTGGTAGGCGGCAAGCTCCTCCTCGCACACCACGGTGACGCCCACCTGCTGGTCAAACAGCTCCCGCATGGCGTCCTGGATATAGCCCACGCAGCGGCGCTCGATCACGTCCTTGCAGAACTCGGACGGGGCGTAGATGGTGAGCCAGGTATCGGTCCGCTCGATGAGGTAGGACTGTTCAAACCAGGTGGAGACCATAATGGGGGTGAGCCGTTCTTCCAGATAAGAAATCACCTTGGCCCAGACATAGGCCGAAGAATACATGTCATCTCCTCCTCGTGAAGGCGAAAAATACGCAAATTGATACCTTTTAATTATAGCACAAAATCCCCGTTTTTACAAGCAATTCTGCACAGTTTTTCCAGGAATATTTGTGACAGATGCACGAAGGATTTTGCGTAGGCAGTGGGCGGGAGAATTGAAAATTGAAAATGGAAAATTGAGAATGGCGGAGTTTTCAAATTGCCATTTGAAAACAATTGAAAGATGCGGTTGCGCATTTGCACCCGTAGGG
>DFIE01000061.1:0-247 GCA_002372735.1 Clostridiales bacterium UBA3705 | reverse complement strand
CGTACACGCCCCATCCGTAGGGGCGGATGCCCACATCCGCCCATGCCCAGGCCGCCCGTCCCACCGGGGGTTCGATTTGGGAAAGCTTCGACCTAGCGGCCGCTCATTGAGCGGCCATACCGCAGTGGGAATCTCGCAACGGGTTTTGTTTTTACGCGATTTGATTTGTAACGGGAAGGTGTTTGCGGATCCCGCAGCCATGGTGGTATGGGCAGCCTTTTGTGGCCGATCGCTGATCGGCCGCTAC
>DFIE01000139.1 GCA_002372735.1 Clostridiales bacterium UBA3705 | reverse complement strand
TGGGCATCCGCCCCTACGGGGCGTGTACGCATTCCGTCGCCCCGGTGGGATGGGTGGCCTGGGCACGGGCGGATGTGGGCATCCGCCCCTACGGGGTGCGTACGTATCCCGCCGCCCCCATAAAAACCCGGGCGCGGTGCAAAACCGATTGGCTTTGCACCGCGCCCGGGGGCTTTTTTATTCCGTCGGCCTTTCTGACAGACTGGCCTCGATGTGGTACACCAGGCGCTCGGCCCAGCTGTACTGGCTCATAAACTCCGACTGGTAGCTGTTGATGGCCGCAGGCTCCAGATTCAAAAACCGATAATAATCGCAATCCAGCAGATCCGGATTCACCGCGTAGGAATTGCGGATGTGCAGGGCCGCGCCCTCCATGCCGCACTGGCTCAGGGTTTTGCGCAGGGCGGAGAAATAGGTGCGGATGTAGGATTTCTTCAGGTTGATGTCCCCGTCGTCCTCCCACAGCACGCTGCACAGCTCCCCGGCGGTGACCCCGGCGCCCCGGCGGCTGATCAGATAGGCGAACAGCTCCTTGGACCGGGTGCGGGGGAAGTGGAGGATCTTGCCCCGCCAAAACACCTCAAAATTGCCGAAGCACTGCACCTGCAGCCGGTCCGGGTCCGGGGGCGGCTGGATCCGCTCCGGGTTGCGTAGGTTGGAAAGGGCCTCCCGGATGTCGGACTCGTTCACGGGCTTCAGCAAAAAATCCGTGGCCCGCACCCGCCAGGCGGGCAGGGAGTATTGGGGGTAGGCGGTGATGAAAATCAGCTCTGTCTTGGGCAGCAGCTGCTTGATCCGGGCGCCCAGCTCCATTCCGCTCATGCCGGGCATCTCCACGTCCAAAAACACCAGCTCCGGCGCCCGCAGCCGCACCAGCTCCAGGGCCTGGGCGTCGGTGTTGGCGGTGGAGATCTCGGCGTAGGGGCCCAGCACCGCCCGGACCCGGCTGCTCAACCCCTGGAGCACCAGGGGCTCGTCGTCTACAATCAATACGTTCATAGCTTGTTTCCTTTCTCTATGGGCAGCCGGATGGTTGCCGTGGTGCCCCGGCCGGGGCTGCTGTTCAGCTCCAGCGTGCCGTGGACCAGCGCCAGTCTGGAGCGTAGATTGTTCAGTCCGATGTGGGGTCTGCCGTCCCGGGGCAGGGGGGCGTCGGGGTCAAAGCCCACGCCGTCGTCCTCCACCCGGAGAATCCACTCCCGGTCGATCCGGTCGGTAGAGATCACCAGCCGGCCGGGGCCTTCTTTTTTCCGCAGTCCGTGGCGCACGGCGTTCTCGGCCAGGGGCTGCAGGGTCAGGGCCGGCAGCCGGATATCCGGGCAGCGGATGTCCCACTCCACGGTAAAGCTGTCCGGAAAGCGGAGCTGCTCCACGTTCAGATAGAACCGGGTGTGCGCCAGCTCCTGCTCCAGGGGGATGGGCTTGGTCTGCTCCAGGGCCTGGCTGTTGCACTGCAGATAGCGGCAGAGCAGGTAGATGGCCTCTCTGGCCTGGGCGGGGTCCACCTCGCACAGGGTGTCGATGCAGTTCAGGGTGTTGTAGATAAAATGGGGTTTGATCTGGCTGGCCAGCAGGGCGGAGCGCTGGTCGGCCAGCTGGGCCCGGACCCTGAGCAGCTCCTCCCGCCGGCTCAGACTCCGGCGGATGCTCAAAATGCCCCGCACCAGCCCGTGGACCAGCACCAAAATCAGCACCGGGTCCCAGGCCGGCCGCAGCCCCGCAAATTGCTGCAGCCCCAGGTGGACCAGCAGGATGACCACCATCAGGATATACACAAGGCGGATGGGTTCCCGGTCGGGCCCCTCCCGGAGGATGCTGGCCACCGACAGCCCCAGCAGCGCCACCACCGTGGCCACGGCCACCCAGTGCAGCAAAGACATACACTGCAGCAGATCCCGCAGGCCTGTCAGCTGCAGCAAGGAAAGGCACAGCACCTCTGCGGCCAGGGCGGCGCTGACCCACTGGTACACGGGCTTACCGTGCCGGTCCCAGGCGAAGAACCGGGCCAGCAGCAGGGGCAGCACCAGGTAGCAGACCATGGAAACCTCGTGGAGCGACCGGGGGGAGAACAGGCTGTACCTGGACACCGAAACCAGCATCACCAGCACCGACAGCTCTGAAAACCGGTACATCCCGTAGCAGAAGGTGACCAGCCCCAGATAGACCAGCTGCCACCGCTCCTGTATCCAGAACCGGGGCAGCATGCTCACCAGGGCGTAGATCAGACCCACCAGGATGCACAGCAGGCAGGCGAGCAGCCGGGGCCAGCGGAGGGCAAGCAGGCGCAGCAGCAGCTCGGTCTGCCGGGCCACGGTGACCAGGGGGGCCTTGACCTCCAGCTCGGGGTAGACGTCCCGGATCTCCAGCCGGATCTCCCGGCCGGCGTCGGTCAGCCGCAGGGGGATCATGGCCCAGTAATACCCGGGGCTGCGGCCCAGGTGCCAGCTGGCGGGCTCAGCGGAGAGATAGACCTGCTCCTCGTCCAGCCAGACGGCGGCGTACTGATGGGCCAGGCTGATGCAGAGGGAGGCGTCCTCCTGCAGCACCTCCGGGCAGGAGGCCCGATAGAAGCACAGGGTGCTCCCCGAGGGATCGACCTGCTCCCGGATCTCGGTAAGCTCCAAAGGAGAGAGCTCTACGGGGGCCTGATCCCGCAGATTGAGGAACTGGCCGGGGGACACCAGGGCCAGGGCGGCCTGGAACAGGAACAGCACCGCGGCGAGAATCAGACCGATCTGCAGCAGGAAGCGTGCCGGATTGGTTGTTTTTCCAAGAAAGCGCATAGAACCTCCCGTGACAGGTCTCCCATCACGTAGGGCGTGGAAACAGAGATAACAGGGCCGATAATGGGAGAACTGTAGACAAAACTGCACAGTAGTGAGGGATATTTAACTCCAATTATAACACAAAAAGCGCATCAATAGCGCATCACAATTCGCTCGAAGGGTATCAAAATGCACCTCAGCCCCCGCCACAGGGGCGCAGGAAAATGAAGGAATGAAGTCGGCTGCGCCTGATTGTAGGGTATTGCAATTTGCCAAATGCAATACTAATTCCAATGATAGCCGCAGCGCAGGCAATCAGCCCGCAATGCCGGGTTGCCCATACCGCCGGGGTTACGGGAAACGTACCTGCTTCTCCGTAGCGGCCGCTCAGTGAGCGGCCATCCCCAGCCCGCCGTTCCCACC
>DFIE01000015.1 GCA_002372735.1 Clostridiales bacterium UBA3705 | reverse complement strand
GTACACGCAGCAGCGCATGGTGGGCTTCTTGCCGGGGACGATGGTCTTGGGGATGCCCAGGGTGTCCTCCATCAGGGTGTCCCGCCAGGTGGACTTGGCTACCTCAAGCAGAACCTGGTATTTCAGATATTGGACCTTGGTATCAAATTTGCGCATATACTTTCTCTCCTCTTCTTGAAATAGTTTTAAAGATAGGGGGGTGACTCAGAAATAGCTGACCTTGACCTGCTTGCCCATCCGGCGCAGACACTCGGAGAGCTCTTTGACCAGATTCATCTTGATGTTGAAGTTGATGGGCAGATCCGGGTTTTGGTGGGCGGGATTGATGGCCCGGCCCACAAAGAAGTTGATATCAGTGGCCTCCTCAAACAGCAAGCGGCAAATCTGAGACGCGCCGTCGTGCTTGAAGCTCCAGTGCTCGTAAGAACGGTTGTCCTCCAGGTAGTCCTTGGCGTATTCCGTCACCTTGTTGATGGTGATGACGCCCTCGGTAACCAGGTCGGCCCCCTCCAGGATGGAGGTGGGGGGCACGTCCGCCGCGTCGGAGGGCGGGCCCGGGCGGACCCGCTTGCCCAGANNAGAAATTGATGTCGGTGGCTTCCTCGAAGAGCAACCGCGCGATCTGAGAGGCTGCGTCCGCCTGGAAGTTCCATTTTTCGTAGCTCGTGTTATCGGCCAGATAGTCCTTTGCATATTCCAACACCTTGTTCACAGTGATGACGCCCTCGGTGACCAGATCGACGCCTTCGATTTTGGAAATCGGCGGAACGTCCCTGCTCACGTAATTCAGCGTGGTATCCAGCCGTTTGCCCAAATATTTCGCGGCGATGGAGGCGGTGGTGCCGCCGCAGATGATGTGCTTGCCCTCTTTGGAGAAGAACAGAGACATCATCCGCTCGGCGTCGCTGGGGTTGAAGGGCGGGCCGAAGAGCAGATTCATGGGCGTGCGCCGGCGGATGCGGACCACGCAGGCGGTGGTGTCGTCCAGAGGCTGGCCGCCGTAGAGGGCGTAGCACTCATCCACCAGCATGGTGGCCAGGGTCTTGGCGGTGTAGCCCACCATGACCAGGGGCTCCAGGAAGGCGATAATGTCCTCCCGCTTCCAGTTGTTGTTATAGGCCCGGTCGGCGTTGGCGTAGGGGCAGCCGTCGCTCATGAGCAGGAAGGTGTCGCCCTCCTGCAGACGGATGTGGGAGCGGAGGATCCGCTTGCCCCCCACGTTGGTCTCCCGGTAGGGATAGTCGTAGTTGGCGCCGTCCCGGAACAGAACGGCCAGAGGGTTGTCAAACTGGATCAGATCGGCGTATTGGCTGCGCTGCAGATGGATGATGGAGAAGGTGGAATAGGCCACGCCCTTGTCCTGGTCCACCGGCAGGGTTGCGGCAATGGTGGTGACGCAGTCCTCCAATGACAGGCCCTGGGCCAGCATGGTGGAGATGATCTTGGCCGTGAGGGTGGAGAGGATGCTGGCCTTGACCCCGCTGCCCAGGCCGTCGGCCAGGACAATCACCATGGACTCGTCGTCCCCCTGACGGACCACGTCCACATGGTCGCCGCACAGCTCCTCGCCGAAATGATTGACGCTGATATAGCCGACATCGGCGCAAAAGCTATTCATCAGACATGGTCTCCTTCAGCTTGGTCAGGGCAATTTTGGTTTCAGCGGCGGTCTCACCCAGCAAAGAGGCAATCTGCTGGACAATGCGCATCTGTTTTTCCACCACCCGGTCGGCCACCTCGGCGGTCTGACGGTTGACCTCTTCCTTGCGGACCCGGGCCTCCTCCTCTTCGGTGACGTCCCGGAGGATGCAGATCAGCACATGGAACTCCCTGTCCAGGGCCACGGTCTGCTCCACATAGCAGTCGTATTCCGCCAGGTACACCCGCTGGTTGCGGACGTTGCGCCCGGTTTTGAGCACCTGGAGAAACACTGCGGGGTCCAGAATCCGCACCACCTGGTCGCCCAGCACGTCGCTGGCGTAGCGGATGTGCAGCATACGCAGGGCCGCGGGGTTGATCTCCTGGACCTCCAGATTCTCGTTAAGAATCAGCATGGCGTTGGGGTTGTTTTTTACCACGTTGCCGGAGAAGCTCTCCGCCCGCTCCTTCAGGAAGGGCAGGCACATGGACACGTCCGCCTTGCCCTGGTAGATGGCCACGGCCTTCTCCCGGCAGGTGTCATAGCCGCAGCTGCCGCAGTTGAGCTCGTCCTCGGGCTTGGTTTTGCCCATTTTGCGCAGGATCTCAATGAGCTCCTGTTCCGAGGGATTGCCGGAGGGTCTTGCCAGGTAGGAGAACTCCTTGCGCAGGCTCTCCGCCTCGGGCTGGGCCACGGGGAAATCCTCCCGGCCGGCATAGCGGGCCACCGCCAGGGCGCCGGTGACCGGAATGCGGTGGTATTTTTCCATCACCGGGCCGGAGATGCAGCTGCCGGGGCAGGCGGACATCTCCAAAAAGCAGTTGTGGATGCTCCCCTGCTCCAGATCCCGCAGGGCGGCAATCACGTTGTCCATGCCGTCCACCGCCAGATAGCTGTAGCCCGGGGCGTCCAGCGACATGGTTTTGAGAATGCCCCCGGTGGTGGGGAAGAACCGGGCCTTGCCGGTTTCGGTGTCCTCGGGCTCGGGCACCAGGTCGATGCCCTCCCGGGTCAGCCAGCCGGTGAGCTCTTCAAAGGTGAGCACCGCGTCCACCAGGCCGGGATAGCGGGTGGCCTCGTCCTTTTTGGACACGCAGGGGCCGATAAACACGGTTTTCGCCTCGGGGTGCTCCCGCTTGATGGCGGCGCAGTGAGCCTGCATGGGGGACAGAACGTCCGCCAGCATTCCCAGGGCAGAGGGGAAGTATTTTTCGATTAAGAGGTTGACAGAGTGGCAGCAGGAGGAGATGACCACATCCCGGTGCTCCTGCCGCAGCAGGCGGTCATACTCGTTTTTGACCACCGTGGCCCCCAGGGCGGTCTCCTGGGCGCCGGCAAAGCCCAGCTTGCGCAGGGCGGTGTCCATGGCGTGGATGCCGATGCCCTCATAGTTGGCCACAAAGGAGGGCGCCACGCTGGCATAGACCGGGGCGCCGCTTTGCAGCAGGACCCGGACCTTTTCGGTTTCGTCTACGATCTGTTTGGCGTTTTGGGGGCAGACCACAAAGCACTGGCCGCACAGGACGCAGTCCTCCTCCATAATGTGGGCCTGGTTGCCGGAAAAACGGATGGATTTGACCGGACAGTGCCGGATGCATTTGTAGCAGTTTTTACAGTTGGATTTTTTCAGCGTGAGACAGCTTGCCATAGTACCTCCGGAGTCGGGCAGGGCGTCACTCCTGCGGTGAACATTCGAATTCATCTTATATTATAACGGATAAGCTGTCATTTTTCAACGCCTGTTTTGTGGAAGTTGGATAAAATCCAAAAAAGAGCAGAGACAGGTTTCCCTGTCTCTGCCGGATTTCCTGTCTTTGGAATCAGAAGTCCACCTCAGTGTCGTAGTAGCAGCACTTGAGGAGCTTTTCCATCTCTTCCACAGAGGGCTGGCGGGGGTTAGAGCCGGTGCAGGCGTCCGCAATGGCGTTGACCGCGATGTCATGCAGCCGCTCCAGGAACACCTTCTCGGGGACGAAGCCCTGCTCGGTGGGATAGCTGTCCGCGCCGTAGTGGCCGATGCAGTGGGGGATGTTCAGCGCGTCGTTCATGCCGCGCAGATACTTGATCAGCAGGGCGACCTTCTCGTCGTCGTCCTTGCCGCCCAGGTTCATCTGGTCGGCAATCTTGCCGTAGCGCTTCTTGGCGGTGGGGTCCTTGGCGTTGAAGGCAATGACCTTGGGCAGGTACATGGCGTTGGCCGCGCCGTGGATGATGTGAGCGCCGCAGTCGGCAAACACAGCGCCGGTCTT
>DFIE01000097.1 GCA_002372735.1 Clostridiales bacterium UBA3705 | reverse complement strand
AGAACTGGTGGATGCGCCCGTCGCCTAAAATATCGTGGCAGCGGCGCATCACGCAGGCGTGGCTGAGCTTCGCCCCCAGGTAGTCGTCCCGCAGGTCCGCATGGGCGTCAAAGTGGAGGACGTGCAGGTTGGGGTATTTTTCGGCCACGGCCCGCACGGACCCCAGGGTGACCAGGTGCTCGCCGCCCAGCAGCAGGGGCAGCTTGCCGGCCTCCAGGATCTCCCGGGCCCGGGATTCAATGTCCGCCAGGGCGGATTCGGCGGAGCCGAAGCAGAGCTCCAGGTCTCCGGCGTCAAACACCGGGTAGTCAGTCAGCTCCTTGCGCTGGTAGGGGCTCCAGGTCTCAATGCCGAAGCTCTCGTGGCGCATGGCCGCCGGGCCGAACCGGGCCCCGGGCCGGAAGCTGGTGGTGGAGTCAAAGGGGGCGCCGAAGAGGACGATCCGCGCCGTCTCAAAGGGGGCGTCGCAGCCGATAAAGGTCTCTATGTTGGGCCTCATTTCTCCACCTCCTCCAGCATCCGCTCCAAAAATGCCGGCAGGCAAAAGGCGCCCACATGGAGCCGGGTGGTGTAATACTTGGTCTGCAGATTCAGCTTCTTCCAGCCCTCGGCGTCCAGATCGTTCACCGGGTGGTATTTTTTGCTGGCAAAGCCAAAGGTCCAGTAGCCTGCGGCATAGGTGGGAATATGGGCCTGATATACCCGGCTGATGGGGAAGGTGTTGACGATCCGCTGGTGGGAGCGCTGCATAGCTTCTGCATCATGCTGGTAGAAGGGGCTGCCCTGCTGGTTTACCATAATCCCGTCGGGCCGCAGGGCGTTGTAGCAGATACCGTAGAACTCCCGGGTAAAGTAGCCCTCAGAGGGGCCGAAGGGGTCGGTGGAGTCCACAATGATCAGGTCATATTCCTCGCTGCGCCGGCGGATAAACCGCAGGGCGTTGTCGTAATAGATATGGACCCGGCTGTCGTCCAGACGGGAGGCGTTTTCCGGCAGATAGGCTCTGCAGGCCTTAATGACCTCGGGGTCCATTTCCACCAGGTCGATCCGGCGGATCCGGTCATACCGAGCCAGCTCCTTCACCACGCCGCCGTCGCCGGCGCCGATGACCAGCACGTCGGTGATGCCCTGGTGGACAGCCATGGGCACGTGGGTGATCATCTCGTTGTAGATAAACTCATCCCGTTCGGTGAGCTGGACGTTGCCGTCCAGGGCCAGCACCCGGCCGTACTCCGGGGTGTCAAAGATATCGATGCGCTGGTAGTCGCTTTTCAGCGAAAACAGCTGTTTATTCACCCGGATGGAGTGCTTCACATCCGGCGCGTGAAATTCAGAGAACCAGAGTTCCATGGAGTAACCTCCCATTCATATTGTAGGGACAAGCCGTGCTTGTCCGCGATATTGCACCACCTCGCAGTGATGCCGTAGGGACAAGCCGTGCTTGTCCGGCGTTCGGAACGAACGCGTTTGCCGGAGGCAAACAACAATTACCGACCGGCTGCGGGGGGATCGCCCTGCGGGCGATTGTTTGCTGCGCAAACCGGACAAGCGCGGCTTGTCCCTACACGCCTTAACAAGGGCTGGCGCAGGGAACGCGGACAAGCACGGCTTGTCCCTACACGCCTTTACAGGGGCTGCCGCAAGGACGGCGGACAAGCGAGGTCTGTCCTCTACATACGTTACGGTTGATAATATCGATCCAAGGCCCATTTTGCAGGATTGTTGTCTATGTATTCCCAAATCTCCCGATAATCCGCTTCGCCGCGGATGATGTGGTCGTGGAAGTGTATCTGCCAGATTTGTTTTCCGAGGCGTTTGGTGACGACGCCCTTTGTCTGCTGGACGATTCTGGAGATAGAGGGCAGCGGGGATTTCCCATCCTGTAAAGCCAGGATCAGATGAACGTGATTCGGCATGATGACAAACTTATCCAGAAGGACGCCGGGATAAGAATTCGGAATGTTCAGGATTGCCTGACGGACAAGTTCTCCCGTTTGGTTCAAAACCATCGCACCCTGCTGAAGCTCGCCGCAGGGCGTGATCCGGCCCAGAATACAGACATGGTTCTCTGTACAGAAGGTTACAAAATAATACCCTGGGATGCTGTAATCATAGGATTCCAGGCGGTTGGCCTTGCGCACCGGACGAACAGCCATCAGTGGTTCCTTTCTCTGCAATCAACGTCGTTTCCTGCCGTAGGGACAAGCCGTGCTTGTCCGCGATATTGTACCGCCTGGCAAATGGAGTGTAGGGACAAGCCGTGCTTGTCCGGCGTTCGGAACGAACGCGTTTGCCGGAGGCAAACAACGATTACCGACCGGCTACGGGGGATCGCCCTGCGGGCGATTGTTTGCTGCGCAAACCGGACAAGCGCGGCTTGTCCCTACATACGGTTACGCCAGCACGTTCAATCTCAGAATATCCGGGTCCTCCGGGCCGGTCATGGAGCAGCCCTTTTCCTTGGCGAACTGGATATAGTCCAGGATGTCCCGGGTGATGCGCTCGCCGGGGGCCAGGATGGGGATGCCGGGGGGATAGCACATCACAAACTCGCTGCACACGCAGCCCTCGCTCTCGTTGAGAGGGACAGATTTCTTCGGGGCGTAGAAGGCCTCCTGGGGGGTGGCCACCACCTCGGGGTCCAGGTATTCGGTGTCCAGCAGACCGGAGCCGTCCCGCTGGTAGCGGCGGCGGATCTCCGCCAGGGCGGACACCAGCCGCTCCAGCTCCTGGGGCCGGTCGCCGATGGACAGGTACGCCAGAATGTTGCCGATGTCACCAAACTCGATCTGAATGTCGTACTCGTCCCGCAGGATGTCGTAGACCTCGATGCCCGCCAGGCCGATGTCCCGGGTGTGGATGGAGAGCTTGGTGGGGTCAAAGTCAAAGATAGAGTCTCCGTTCACCAGCTCCTTGCCAAAGGCGTAATACCCGCCGATGGCGTTGATCTCCTCCCGGGCGTAGTCCGCCATGGTCACCACCTTGGCAAAGATCTCTCTGCCGCGCAGGGCCAGCATCCGGCGGGAGATGTCCAGACTGGACATCAGCAGATAGGAGCCGGAGGTGGTCTGGGTCAGGTTGATAATCTGCCGCACGTGGCCCGGATTCATCCCGGGGCCGGTGAGCAAAAAGCTGGACTGGGTCAGGCTGCCGCCGGACTTGTGCATGGATACCGCGGCCATATCCGCCCCGGCCTCCATGGCGGAGGTGGGCATCCCGGCGCCGAAGTAGAAGTGGGTGCCGTGGGCCTCGTCGGCCAGACAGTACATCCCCGCGTCATGGGCCATGCGCACAATGGCCTTCAGATCCGAGCAGATGCCGTAGTAGGTGGGATTGTTCACCAGCACAGCCACTGCGTCGGGGTGCTCCCGGATGGCCTTGTATACCTGGTCCCGCCGCATCCCCAGGGAGATGCCCAGTCGGTCGTCCACCTCGGGGTTGACATAAACCGGCACCGCGCCGCAGAGCACCAGAGCGTTGATCACCGACCGATGCACGTTCCGGGGCAGAATAATCTTATCGCCCCGCTTGCAGGTGGCAAGCACCATGGTCTGTACAGAGCTGGTGGTGCCGCCCACCATCAAAAAGGCGTGGGCCGCGCCGAAGGCGTCGGCCGCCAGCTCCTCAGCCTCTTTAATTACAGAAACCGGGTGGCAGAGATTGTCCAGCGGCTTCATGGAGTTGACGTCGATGGTGACGCACTTTTCCCCCAAAAAGGCGGTCATTTCCGGGTTGCCCCGGCCGTGCTTGTGGCCGGGCACGTCAAAGGGGACCACCCGCATCTGGCGGAAGGTCTGCAGCGCCTCGTAGATCGGCGCGCGGGTTTGGTCGAGACAGCGTTCATCCATAATAACACCCCACAAAAAAACAGGCTGCCAGTGTGCAACCTGCTTGTGTCATAGTATGATCCGAATACCCCGGGGCCATACGGCCGCCCGGGGGCGTCTTCGGAGATACAGAGTCTAAATAGCATTGAATACTTTTACTACTCTTATTGACCGTTTCACAAGTTGTCCGGTTATAAAGTAACCAACTTATAAAATTTGAGCTTTTAACTCAATCAATAAGGCGGCAAGCCGCCGATCGGCAGTGGACCCGGCTGTCCGTATGGCCTTGACCCCCCATGGGGTGGTCCGAAGTATTGCTATGGAAAGACTCTTCCCGGAGACATATTCCATGGGTTAATCATACGCAATTTGTCTCATTTTGTCAATACAGGAATTCTTTTCTTCGCCGGAAAAAGCAAATCCCCGCCGCGAATTTCTCGCAGCGGGGAAGCTTTTCGCAATCAGTCCTCGACGTAGGGCAGCAAAGCGATCTGACGGGCGCGCTTGATGGCCACGGTGAGCTGACGCTGATGGGCAGCGCAGGTGCCGGTGGTGCGGCGGGGCAGGATCTTGCCGCGCTCAGAAGTGAAGCGCTTCAGCTTTGCGGTGTCCTTGTAATCGATGCAGGTGACCTTGTCCACGCAGAACATACAAACCTTCTTGCGCTTGTGGGGTCTCACTCTGTTCTCGTTCGCCATGAAGAGTATCCTCCTTCTTTGCAGTATCGTGAAAAAATTCAGTTAAAAGGGCAGCTGGCTGTCGTCGTCCTCCAGCATCGCAAAGTCGGATGCGGGGGCGGGGGCAGCGGGGGCTGCGTAGTTGTCACCGCCATAGGGGCGGTAACTGGAGCCGGCGTTGTTGCCACCGTAGCTGTTGTTGCCACCGTAGCTGTTGCCGCCATAGTTGCCGTAGCTGCTGCCATTCGCGCTGTTGCCGTCGCC
This sequence comes from Clostridiales bacterium UBA3705, assembly GCA_002372735.1. The sequence continues at coordinate 6,383 of DFIE01000097.1, read as the reverse complement.
GTCGCGGCGGGAGTCGCCGAAATAGACATTGTCAGCCACAACCTCGGCGGTACGGCGCTTGTTGCCGTCCTTGTCATTCCACTGCCGGATCTGCAGTCTGCCGGAGACCACCGCCATGCGGCCCTTGGCGAAGTACTTGCTGACAAACTCAGCAGTGTTGCGCCAGGCGACGATGTCGATGAAATCCACGCCGCGCTCACCGGTTTCCTTGTTGGGGAAATCGTGGTCCACAGCCAGGCTGAAGGATGCCACAGCGGTGCCGCTGGCAGTGCGCCGCAGCTCCGGATCCCGGGTAAGACGGCCCATGAGAACGATATGGTTCAGCATGAATAAGCCTCCTTACGCTTCTACAGCAGTGATCAGGGAACGCATAATGCCTTCGGTGATCTTGAAGACACGGTCCAGCTCAGCGGGCAGCTCGGGCTTGCACTCGCAGGTCATGAGCACGTAGTAGCCCTCGGGCTTGTCGTTGATGAGGTAGGCCAGCCGGCGCTTGCCCCACTCTTCAATCCCGGTCAGGGTACCCTCTGCCTCAACCATTGCCTTGAACTTTTCCACGAGGGCTGCAATACCTTCCTCACCCAGATCGGGATCGATGATATAGAGAACCTCATACTTTGCGGAAATCTTAGCCATTGTTGTTTGCACCTCCTTTTGGTCTTTCGGCCGCCGAAGCCCTCGGCGGCAAGGGGAATCGCTCGCATTCGCAAGCCGTATTATTTTACAGGATCCGCCCCTGTTTGTCAAGGGCGAATTTGGCAAAATCCCGGGTTTTTTCTGTAGGACAGATAGGGTAATATTTTAGACCTTTTTTCGCTGCATTCAGTTATCAGTGATATCTGCGTCAGATGCAATAGAAACCTGCGATTTGGTAAATCGCGACAATTCGACGAACACCGGATGACAACGGGGACAGCGATCGTTGACGCGTTTGAATGTCACCCTATATGTCACGGAGAACACCAGTTTATCGCGTAAAACGCAATGCCAAAGACCAGGCACATCAGCCCGATTCCCAGCTTTTGCAGAAATGTGAAATCAGGCGTCTCGTTCCAAAGCGCAATCAAACGCTGCACGATTCCTCCAAATTATGCCTCAAACTCATATTTCCCGGTCAGATAGAGGGAGAACAGATCGCCGAACTGTTTCTTATCGTTTTTTTCTTCTTTTTTGCGCAGATATGGTACGACGGACAGCAGAAATCCGGTCTCTGGCAAAAACGTGAGCTCCAATCTGCGGCCAACGGGAACATCGACGCCTCCCTGAACCGACGGATCGATGGCAAAGCGGTAAATCACTCCGTTTGTATCCGTCAGAATATAGCGGTTGAAATCGTCTCCGGCCCGGCGTATACGATCCCTCCGATCCTCCCGAATTGCTCCGACGTAGACTGTGCACCGAACCGGCTGTCCCTGCCGCAGCTCCTTCCGAACCCGGAACCAATAAACCAAAGGTCGGAAGGAAAGCAGAAGGAAAATCGAAAAAACTGCACCGGCTATCAATAGCCAGTACCCATATCGCTGAGAGCTGCCCGCAAGGAAGCCGGTAATCAACACGAGGATCGCCAAGACCAGCCCTGCCAGGAGCATTACACGCAACTGCCTGAAATAGATGCGCTGGATCTGTCTGGCTGCGATTCGCTGCGCGTAATGGGTTTCTCGGCCTTTTTGCCGAAAAATGCGATGGCTTCTCTTTGTGATCCCGGGAACCAGGGAAAGCAAAAAGCCAACTGCGCCAAAGTACAACAGTATCCCAAGCACAGTGAACCCAATGACTTCTTTCCGTAAGGCCTCGACAACAAGATCAAAATCCAGGAACACCTGATCTCCGACGCGCATATCCAGAATGGTTGCGCTGTTTGGGTGCAGAAGCAGGGAAACCTTTGTGCCGGGGACGAAATCTTTTATGGTGTCGTATAATTCCTCTGTGGCACATGCGCTGTCGATGGCTTGCTGGTCGAGATCAGAAAAGCGGACCAGAATTTCTTTTATACTGCTGCGGCTGTACGTCGCACGACAGGACTGGTAGACTGCCTCAACAGGGATTGCTTCCTCCCTGGGGATCGTCTTCTCCCAGTAATGCATCCCAAAGGTCATCACAGTGCCGAAGAACAGGCATACAGCGAAACCGGCCCATTTAACGACCTTTTCCCAAAGGTCCAATCGTTTCAGCATTGCTTTTGCATCCTTCATTTCAAATCATCTTCTCCATAGGGCTCCGTCTCGTCCGGTCGGACCGCGTCCACGCCGAGGCGCTCCAGCAGTGCCGTCAGCTTTGGATACCGCCGCCTGACGTTCTCCCGATAGTGGCGGCAATAGGCGCAGATGCAAAGGGTGTTCGATTGGTAATAGGCCAGGGTGCGGTCCAGATCCACGTCAAACACGTTCCCGTTCAGCTTGATTTTCACTCCGCTTTTCCTCTTCATGGCGTCACTTGTTATTGATTCGTTATACCACAATGATATGAAAAAAGCTGTGCCGTCAACGAAAAAACGAATGACGGCATTTGGCAAAATCCCGGTTTGTTCCAGCCTTTTCTAGTGAAAGCCCAGCTCCGGTGTGAAATCCGATTCCCGCCGGGCAAAGAGCTTTTGCAGCCGGGTATACCACTTCCAGCGCCGCTGCAAAACGGTGTCCGGGGCAGGGGGATCTATCTCCAGCACATATTTGCCGTTGGCGTTCAGCAGGGTGGTGTCTGCCCGGGTGAGCCGGCGGGGAATGTCGTGGCCGTAGCGCAGGTGGACGTGGCCGTGGACCAGATAGGCCGGGTGGTACCGGTCAATCAGCTCCAAAAAGGCGTCAAAACCCCGGTGGGCGGGGTCGGGCTGGTCCCCCAGGCCGGCGGCGGGGGCGTGGGTCAGCACCAGGTCCACCCCGCCTGCGGCCCACAGGGCCAGCCGCAGCCGGCGGATGCGCCGCCGCATCTGGGCCTGGGTGTATTGGTCCGGGCCGCCGCTGTAGCGCACGCAGCCCCCCAGCCCCAGCACCCGCAGACCGTTTACCATCACCAGCTTGTCCTCAATGCACTCGCAGCCCTGGGGCGGAGACTGGGCATACAGCCCGTCGTGGTTGCCCCGGATGTAGTACAGGGGTCTGTTTGCCATGGTGACCATAAATTCCAGATAGCTTGCCTTCAAATCCCCGGCGGAGAGAATGGCGTCATAGCCCGCCAATACACCCGGCCGGTAGTGATCGTACAGATAGGGATCCTCCTCATCTGCAACCAGCAGCAACCTCATAGCTGTTTCTCCTCCTTCACCGGCTCGATCTGGCTGCGGAACACCCCCAGGTGTCGCACCAGTTCTCTGGATTCCGGCCGCAGCTTGTCAAAGCCCGGGATCTCGCCCTCCACGTTGTCGCACAGCCAGTCCATTTGCATCCGCTCGTCCATGCTCAGCTCCAGCCCCTCGTCGGCCCGGAGCCTGCCGTGCTGGTCCAGAATCCGGCCGGCAAAGGGGTCCAGCCGGCCCTGGGCCAGGGCGTCCTTCAGCAGCAGGGCCAGTCTGCGCACGCCTTGGGGCAGCCGGGCGGTGAGCGTCAGGTCCACGGCGCCGGTGTCCAAACCCCACCAGTAGTTGATCGGCCGGTCGGCGGCGGGCAGCTCCCACGCCCCGGCCAGGATGGAGCGGACAATCTGCTCGTAAAGCCTGCCCCAGTTCCAGCAGGGCACTGCCAGGGGCAGCACCGAGCCGTCGGAGTTGAGCCGGTAGGTGCCCTTCTCCGGGGTCCAGCGGGTGAGGGAGGGGTCGTTGGCCTCCAGGCCGGAGATCACCTCCACCCCCTGGTGGAGGAAGCCTGTGCAGATCTCCTGCTCCACGCTGGTCCAACGCAGCAGCACCCGGGCTGAGGGCCGGGTCATCCGGGCCCCCAGGGCAAAGGCGTTGATGCTGGCCGGGGTGCCTGCAATGGGATAGGAGGCAATATAGCCCAGCAGGTCGGTGTTGGACATGGCCCCCGCAATGGCTCCTGTGATGAATTTGCACTCATACATCCGGCCGTAGTACATCCGCACCCCGGTGTAGGGCTGGGACAGACCGCAGTTCAGCACCCGGATGTTTTTGTGCCCGGCTGCAAACCGGCGGCAGGCGTCAATCATGGGCGGGGTGGTGGCAATGATCAGCCGGGCGCCGTCCTCGGCCGCACCCTCCATGGCCGCGTCATAGTCGTGGTTTCTGGCGGTGTAGACCTGGACGCTGACCTGGCCGTTCATGGCCTGCTCCAGATACTCCCGGCCGTGGTCGTGGGCCAGGGTCCACTCGCTCTGGGCCGGGTCATAGGCGTAAATCATGGCCACCTTCAGCCGCTCGGGCTTGGCAATGCTGATCAGCTTGGCCACCAGGTTTTTATCCCCGGCCTCGGGCTTGGTTTTCAGCTCGATGGAATCCTCTCCCGCCTGGGCATCGCTGCACAAAGAGCGCACCCGCTCCTTCAGCTCGGCCAGGGAGAGATTTTTCAGATCTGCAAAGGAATACACCTGCAGCCACAGCAGCATCAGCTCCCCCGGGGGCAGCTCTGAGCCGGTCTTGGCCAGCACCTCCCGCAAACGGGTGTAGCCTGACAGGAAGCTGCGGCGCTCCTCCTGGGTCCAGACGTGGTCCTGCGCAACCCCCAGCAGGGCCAGCAGCCGCCGGTAATCCTCGGGTCTGGAAAGCTCCGGCTCGTACAGGCCGGAGACCTTGTAATAGTCCAAAAAGGCGTAGTAACACCGGATCTCCGGGGCGTCAGACAGCTGCGGTACCAGCCGCGTGACCATAGCGGGCACCGTGGGGGCGTCGTAGCTGCGCAGCACGCTCACCCGCTTGTTGCCCTCCTCCACATAGAACCGGCCCAGGTACTCGTAGGCCTTGATGGGGTCCCGGATGCCGTCTCGCAGGTGGGCGTCGCACAGGTGGATCCACTTGGTGCCGAACTCGCTGTCCTGGGCCAGCATGGGCATAAAATCCCCCGTGAGGGCGGAGGTCCGGCCCAGGGATTTGGTGCCCACGATCCGCTCTGCCGGCACATTGACCAGCCCCAGCGACACCGTGGACACGGCGGACTGCTCGTCAAGAATCCGGTCCAGCACCAGGGGATAGGGGGACTTGCCCGCCGCCACCGCGGCGCGCATATATTTCTGGCCCCGCTTCAGGGCCTTGGTGTATTGTTCACTGGCTTCGTAACTCATAAAAGCCTCCTTCCGGAAGGGATCGGCGCGCCATGGGGGCGCGCAAACGGGGAGCGGAACGGGCCCGCTCCCCGGTGTGATTCAGTCAAATAAATACTGCTCCAGTGCCTCCGGCGCGGTAAAGCTGAGCCGACAGTTCTGCTCCATAAACGCCCGGATTTCGGGCACGTCATAGGCCCAGCAGGCGGCGGCAAAATCCACCCCTGCAGCGCGGGCCATGTCGTAGCCGGGCTTCAGGTCGTCCACCACCAGCAGGTCCCGGGGGCCAAGACCCAGCTTGTCCATAATCTGCTCCAGGGCCCAGGGATTGGGCTTGCGCAGCCGGTCGGGCAGCTCCCAGCCGTAGACCAGGGTAGGCTGGGGCAGACCATTGGCCTCATAATCCCGGCGGATGTTGTAGTCAAAGGAGTGGCTGACTACGCACACGGTGCCGCCCAGCGCCACCTGCCGGCGGATGATCCGGGCCATACCGGGGAAGACCGTCGGGATATGGCTGCGGACGTAGTCCTTCCAGATCTCCACCTCCCGGTCCATCTCGGCCGGGGTCAGGTGCAGGGTCTGCACGCAGTATTCCACAAAGCCCGGGTCAAAGTTCACCCGGAAGTAATCCTCCAGAGTGATGGTGCAGCCGGGCCGCAGCTCCTTCAACGCGACCAGAAAGGCGGGGTGGTGGATGTGGGTGGTGGAGTCCATCACGGTGTCGTCGTGGTCCAGCACCAGGCATTGATATTTCATGGCAAACAGGCTTCCGGGCTCCTGGGGGTGCCCGGAAGGTATCCTTTCAAGGGCTGGCCGCTACAGCGGCAGGAAGATGTTGGCGATGCCAAAGTACACCAGCAGGGACAGGGCGTCCACAATGGTGGTGATAAAGGGGCTGGCCATCACTGCCGGGTCAAAGCCCAGCTTCTTGGCAAACAGGGGCAGGGTGCAGCCCACGATCTTGGCAAACAGCACCGTAATGGCCAGGGTGATGCAGATTACCGCAATGATCAGGAAGGGGTTGGCCATGGTGACCTCTGCAAAGCTGCCCAGGATCAGGTAATCCACCAGCAGGATCTTGGCAAAGCAGGCCACGGCCAGGCTCAGGCCGCACAGCACGGCCACCCGGGTCTCCTTCCAGATGATGGAGAGGATGTCTGTAAACTCGATCTCGTTCAGGCTCAGGCCGCGGATGACGGTGACCGACGCCTGGGAACCGGAGTTGCCGGCGGTGTCCATCA
>DFIE01000151.1 GCA_002372735.1 Clostridiales bacterium UBA3705 | reverse complement strand
GTGCTGGGTGATGCCGCCGGCCTCCCCTGCCACCACGTTGGTCTTGCGCACGGCGTCCAGCAGGCTGGTCTTGCCGTGGTCTACGTGGCCCATAACCACCACAACGGGAGGTCTGGTGACCAGCTCGTCGGCGGTGTCCTCATGGTCGTCAAAGAGCTTGTCTTCGATGGTCATGATGATCTCCCGCTCCACCTTGCAGCCCAGCTCGGTGGCGACAAACTCGGCGGTGTCGAAGTCGATGGTCTGGTTGACGGTGGCCATGACGCCGTTGCGGATCAGGCACTTGATGACCTCGGCGGCAGTCTTCTTCATCCGCTGGGCCAGGTCGCCCACGGTGATCTCGTCGGGAATCTTCACTGTGAGGGGGGTCTTTTTGATGACCTCCAGGCGCAGGCGGTTCATCTTCTTGCGCTCGTCCTCACGGGACTTGTTGCCCTTTTGGGTCTGCTTTTTGTTCTTGCTGCCGATCTTCTGCTTGCCGCCGGACCGGTTCTGATCCCGCTCGGAGATCAGGGTATCCACACGGTCGTCAAAGCGGTCGGCGTTGACCTGGACGGCAGAGGTGTCTACCACCCGGCGCTCCCGCTTGCGCTGGGGCTCCTTGGGGGCGGCGGGCTTGGCCGGCTGCTGGGCAGCGGGCTGCGTCTTGCCGGCCTGGGGCTTGTTCTGGGCGCCCTGGGGCTTGCCGGGCTGCTGGGCCGCGGGCTTCTTGCCCTCGGCGGCCTTTTTCTCCTCGGCGGCCTTTTTCTCCTCGGCAGCCTTCTTCTCCTCCTCGGCCTTCTTGGCGAAGGCAGAGGCAAAGACCACCTCTACAGAGTCGATCTGGTGCTTTTGGGTGAGCAGATCGAAAATGACATTGAGCTGCTCATCGGTGAGAACCTGGGCAGTGCTCTTGGGCTTTTCAAAATATTTTTCAACGATTGCGGCAATTTCCTTGGCCTGCATCCCGAAATCGGATGCCACCTCTTTGATTCTGTACTTCACAAAACTCATATAGCCACCTCCAACTTAACTTTTCCGTGATTTGCTGTTTCTGTGGGCTTTTTCCTTCACCCGGCGGACCCGCTGCTCCAGGTCCTCCCGCAGGGCGGGGTCCACCCCGTCCAGGGTGTTCACAAAGGCCAGCGCCAAGGACACATCGGTGAAGGCCGCCACGGCCAGGGTCTGCCGGCCCAGGGCCGCGCCAAGGGTCTGCCGGTCATAGGGAAGGGTCAGCACCCGCTGTCTGGTGCCCTCCGCCTGGGCCTTGACCCGCCGTACCGTGGCTGCGCCGGCATCGGCGGCCAGCACGGTCAGCCGCGCCCGCTTTTCGTAGAGCAGGGCGCCCACAGAATCCTCCCCCAGCTGCAGCTTGCCCGCCTTGCGGGCGATGGACAGCAGGCCCAGGGCCTTATCAACTTGTGCTTCCATTTTGTTCCTCCAGCTGTTGGGTCAGGGTATCGTAAATTTCGGGAGGAATCTCTACCTCCAGGCTCCGGCTCAGGGCCTTGGAGCGCAGGGCCTTTTTCAGGCACTGGGCGTCACGGCACACATAGGCGCCGCGCCCCGGGGCCTTGCCCCGCAGGTCCACGCTGACCGTCCCCTCGGGGGACCGGACCACCCGGACCAGCTCCTTTTTGGGCTTCATCTCCCGGCAGCCGAGACATTGGCGCAGGGGGAGCTTTTTGGGCATAGGGGTTCCTCCTTTCTGCTGTTTCAGTGTGCGGTGGGTCGGTTTGGCAACCGGGCGCTGCCGGGCCGACTCACTCTGCCTCCGCCTGGGAGGCGGGCTTGATATCGATCTTGTGCATGGTCAGCCGGGCGGCCAGGCGGGCGTTCTGCCCCTCCTTGCCGATGGCCAGGGACAGCTGATCATCGGGCACAATGGCGCGGACGGACTTTTCGTCCTCCAGCGGGGTGACGGAGATCACATCCGCCGGGGCCAGGGCCGCGGCCACAAACTTGCAGGGGTCCTCAGACCAGACCACGATGTCCATCTTTTCGCCGTGGAGCTCATCCACCACAGCGGCCACACGGCTGCCCCGGGGGCCGACGCAGGCGCCCACAGGATCCACGTTCTCATCGGCGGACCAGACCGCCAGCTTGGTGCGGGAGCCGGCCTCGCGGGCCACGGATTTGATCTCCACCTCGCCGGATTCGATCTCGGGGACGTTCAGCTCAAACAGGCGCTTGACCAGGCCCGGATGGGTCCGGGAGACCACCACCTGGGGCCCCCGGCTGGAACGGCGGACCTCCACCACATAGACACGGATCAGGTCGCCCTCTTTGTAGGTTTCGCCCTTCACCTGCTCGCCCACGGAGAGATGGGCGTCGGTGCGGTCGATCCCCTGGCCCAGGCGGACGGTCATGTCGCCGGTGTTGGGGGCGATGCGCAGCACCGTGCCGGTGAGGATTTCATGCTCTTTGGAGGAGAACTTGTCGTACACCATGCCGTGCTCGGCCTCGCGGATGCCCTGGACAATGACCTGCTTGGCGGTCTGGGCGGCGATGCGGCCGAAGTCACGGGTGTTGATGGGCTCGTTGACCAGATCGCCCATCTCGCACTTGGGGTCGATCTTCCGGGCGGCGTCGATCTGGATTTCGGTGGCGGGGGTGAAAACCTCGTCCACCACCTCTTTTTGGGCGTACATCTTGAACTCGCCGTCGGTGAGCTGGACAAAAACGTTGTCAGTGTAGCCGACCTTGTCCTTCTTGTAGGCCGCCAGCAGGGCCTGGGTGATCCGGTCGGTCATATAGTCTACAGGGATGCCCCGGGTTCTTTCCAGGTCCCGCAGGGCAGCGATGATTTCGGAATTGTTGCTCATTGAACTGTTCCTCCCGTGTTAAAAGTCTACCCGGAGCCGGACCAGCGCCAGCTCGGATTTGGTGAACGTCATTTCGGTTTCTCCGTACAGAACGGTGATGTCCCCGTCCTGATAGCCGGTAAGGACGCAGGGGAACTCCTTGCGGCCCTCCCGGGGGCGGTAGAGCTTGACCAGCACGTCCGCGCCCAGAAACTGCGTAAAATCGGAGGGTCGCTTCAGCACCCGCTCCAGGCCGGCGGAGCAGACCTCAAAGCGGTAGCTGGCCTCAATGGGGTCCTCTTGATCCAGAATGGGGTCCATAGCCCGGGAGATGGCCTCGCAATCATTAATGTTTACGCCGCCGTCCTTGTCGATATACAGGCGCAGGTACCACTCCCCCGCCTCGCGGACGTATTCCACATCCCACAGGCTGCAGCCCTTTGCCTGCACCACAGGCTCGGCCAGAGCCCGGATCCGGTCTGTCAGCTTCATATACAGTCCTCCGAAAAAACTCAGATTACAAAGGGAAAGAGAGGCGCCAGCGCCTCTCTAACCATACCACTACCTTCAATACGGCAGTATTATACCACAAAAACAGGGAATTGCAATCCTTTTTTTGAAAAAAACCGGATTTTTTTCCCGGAAAATCCGGGTTTTTCCCCCTTTCCGGTGCACCGCCCCGGGAGAGCTGATTTTCCCCCGGGGCAGCGCGGACAATGCTCATACTGAACTCCCATAATTGGACTTGTGTAAAGGATAAGATTTTCACGAGATGCATCGACGAAAGCAAGGCAGTGGACGGAAGTTGGTCATGC
>DFIE01000143.1 GCA_002372735.1 Clostridiales bacterium UBA3705 | reverse complement strand
TGCCGCCGTTTGTCAGTCGGTGCTGGTACCCGCCGGGCATCTGCACAATGTCGTCGTGGAGCTTTGCATCCCGGGCAGCCAGGATCATTTCAAAGTCCTGGATGGAGTTGTCCCACATCTTGATGTTGTTGGCGACGGTATCATCAAACAGAATGATATCCTGGTCCACCACGGCCAAGGAACCCACAATGACCTCCCGGGGCCATTCGGCCCGGGGCTTTCCGTCAAACAGAATCTCGCCGCTCCAGGGCTGATACAGCCCGGAAATAAGCTTGGTGACGGTGGACTTGCCGCAGCCGGAGGCCCCCACCAGAGCCACCCGCTGGCCGGGCTTCAGCGAGAGGGAGAAGTCGGAGATCAGCGGCTGCTCCAGCTTGGAATAGCCAAAGGTGACGTGCCGCAGCTCCACGCTGCCGCGCAGCTTTGCCATGGGCGCGTCGGCCGCGGCATGGTCTTCCAGCCCGGGGTCGTCCGGGTACTCCATCACGTCGTCCACCCGCTCCATCTGGGTGCGCATCTCCTGCAGGGCCTGGCCTGCGTTTACCAGCTGCATAGCGGGGGACAAAAAGGCGGACAAAAAGCCCTGAAACATCATCACGCCGCCCAGGGTCAACCGGCCCTGCATGGTGAGCAGAACACCCAGCACCAGCACGGCGTAGTTGGCCAGGGTGGTCAAAAAGGCGGGGATGCCGCCCAACAGCTGGTTGGTCCGCTCCGCCAAAATTTCCTGCCGGTTCAGCGCCGCCTGGTGGCCGGCCCACTTCTGAAAGTAGCCCTGCTCCGAGCCGCTGGACTGGATGGTCTCAATCATGTCAATCCCGGTGACGGTGGCGGCCTCCAGCTTGCCCTGCTCCCGCAGCTGCAGGCGGGTAATGTGGATGCGGCGGTTGGAAATCACCCGTGCCAGCACCATGTTCAGTGCCAGCACTCCCAGCCCGACGACACTTAATAGAACGCTCTGCCCGACCATCAGCACCAGATACAGCACCATCACCGTGGTGTTCAGAACCAGCGGCCCGAAGGTGCCGACCAGCGTGCCGGCGATAGAGGCGTTCTGATCCTGCCGCAGCTGAAGATCGCCCACCAGCCGCTGGCTGAAGAATTCCATGGGCAGGTGCAGCACCTTCCAAAAGAAGCGCATACTGCCCACCACGGCCAGCTTGCCGTTGATTTTGTAGGCATAGACGGCCCGGATCCACGCACTGATCAGCTGGGCCGCTGCCAGCACCAGCAGGAGGACCAGGAAGGGCGTCAGCCATTCCCGGTTGACGCCGGTCAGCAGCCGGTCCAGAAAGACCCTTGCGGTCACGGAATTGGCGATGCCGAACAGGTAGCTGATAATTGTGGTCAGCAGCACGAACACCAGGGCGGCGCCGGTGCCCGCCAGCCGCTTTTTCGCAAAGGCGACGGTGCTCTCCCGCTTGCCGCCGGGGGTGAAGTCCTCGCCGGGCGCAAACAGCAGCACCACCCCGGTAAAGGAGCTGTCAAACTCCTCCTTGGGCACCTTTGTCACCCCGCGGGCGGGGTCGTTGAGATAGGCGTACCTGCCCCGGAAGCCGTTAAGCACCACAAAATGGTTCATGTTCCAGTGGATGATGCAGGGGTAGTCCCCATGCTGTCGCAGCGCGTCCGGACTCATGCGGTAGGCGCGGACAGTAAGGCCGTAGCTTCTCGCGGCACGCACGAGATTCCTGGCGTTAGAGCCGTCCCGGCTGACGCCGCAGTCCACCCGCACCTGCTCCAGGGGGACCCATTTGTGATAGTAGGCCAACACCATGGTAAGGCAGGCCGCGCCGCACTCCAGCGCCTCAAGCTGCATCACCATGGGTACCTTTTTGAGCTGTTGCTTTTTCATCGTGTATCCTTCACTCTCAATCGCCCAGCAGAAGGCGGATGGGACGCAGCGTTCCCACCACAACCACACCGTCGTACGCGCCGTCCGGCAGGGTGGTTTCGGCAACGGCAACGGGGCGGCCGAAGGCGTCCTCGGTCACGGTGGCAAGCACGGTCTCCTGCCCGGCCACCCGCAGGGGCATGCCGGCCTCCATCTCCGTGTCAGAGACGAGGACCACGTACGCCGTGTGGTTTTCCACAACGACCCTGGCCTCCGCGGTGGTTTCCAGCGTCCCGACGCAGGCCCATACCAGCAGCCCCGCCAGCAGCAAACTCACCACAGCCAGCACCACCCACACGCCGGGGTTGGTCACACGCAGATAGTCTGAAAGCTGCTCCGGGGAGGAGACCTTCTCTACAGCCTGGTTTCTGAAAATGCTGACGTGTTCCGATTTCTCCATAACGCTCTCCTCACAGCCGAATGGCGCAATTCTCTGATACATCTATATCTTAATAATGTTATCACTGAAACCGTACAGAACCGTCACAAAGGTCCGCCCTTCAAAATTATTTTTCACAGATTGCATTTTCGGCCTGCTTTTGGTATACTGAACAAAAAAGGGGGGATTGCGGGGTGTTCACGCTTCAGCTGAATCAGCAGGCCACATATACCCTTATGGCGATGCTGCCGCTTGTGCTGCAGGTGGCCGGGCTTGCCTTTGCCGTGTCCACAGACGCCTATTTCAGCAAGCGGCAAAAGCGGGCGTTCACCCTGGCCCTGGCCCTTTTGCTTGGCCTGATTGCCCAGAACTATTTTGAAAACCTGATTGCCTCCGGGGCAGCCCGGGACCGGCTGCGTACCGCGTTGGCGGCCCTCGGGTATATCCTGCGGCCTATCATCCTGCTGCTGCTGTATCTTCTGGTAGAGCCGGAGCAGCACTTCCGGCAGGGCTGGGTGCTGGTGGGGATCAACACCGCGCTGTATCTCACGACGCTGTTTTCTCCCCTTGTCTTTTCTATTACCAACAACCACTACTCGGGCGGGGTGCTCTCCGGCACCTGCCTGATCATCAGCCTGGCGCTGCTGGCCGGGCTGGTCTGGCTGTCCTTCCGCAAGGCCTGGAAGACGAAGGGCAGAGAAATCTGGATTCCCATTGCCATTGTGCCGATCATCCTGCTGTCTATCTGGCTGGACTACAGCGTAGGTTACTGCGAGCAGCCGGTCTCGTTTCTGACCATTGCCATTGTGGGCTGCTGCATCCTGTACTATCTTTGGCCGCATTTGCAGGCGGCGCAGGAGCGGGTGCGCCTTGAACGGGAGAAGCAGCGGGTGCAGCTCATGCTCTC
>DFIE01000040.1 GCA_002372735.1 Clostridiales bacterium UBA3705 | reverse complement strand
TTGAAAGTCTTATCCTTTTCACAAGCTCCATTATGGAATCTTAGTACCAGTATGAGGCCGGAGAAATTTTTCCGACGCACCGAAAAATTTCCCCGGCGGAGGCCTTTTTCGCTTCCGCCGGGGGTTTGTTTGTCTCTATTTGGTGGTGCCGCCGGGGGCAAACCGGACCGGCAGGCAGATCAGCGAGGGCAGCAGGTGGTCGGTCTCATGCAGGACCATGCCCACGCAGGTGGTGGCAATCTCCCGCACGGGCTGAACCACCGTGGAGCAGGTCAGCTCCAGGTCGCCAAAGGCCCGGCAGCCGTCAAAGCCGATGAGCTGCACCTGCTCCGGCACCTTTACCCCAAGGGTCTGCAGGGTGCCCAGCACCCGGTGGGCCAGGGCGTCGGTGCCGCAGAACAGGCCGTCAAACTCCGGCACGCCGTCCCGGATATGCTCGGCCAGGAAGGTCTCAAAGCCCTGATAGTCATCCCCGTCCGTCAGCAGCTTCATCTCACAGGGCAGGCCCAGGGCCTCGCAGGCGGCGCTGAAGCCGTCCCGGCGCTTGGCCGGCTCGTTCTGAATGGAGGTGCCGATGGCCAGCATGGCCACCCGTTTGCAGCCCAGCTCCGCCAGCTTTTGGGCCGCCAGCCAGCCGCCGCCGTAGTTGTCGCTGGACACGCAGGGGATCCGGGGGCCGAAGGCCCGGTCAATGGACACAAAGGGGATCTCTCCCCCGGGCTGGAGCTCCGGGTCATAGCTCAGGCAAATCACCCCGTCCACCTTCTGCTGCCGGGCCATGCGCAGATACTCCCCGGCCGGGCAGTAGTCCGTGCTGAACAGCAGCATCTGGTGCCGCCGGGCCGCCAGAGCCCGGTTGATGCCGTCTGCCAGCAGGCAGAAATAGGGGTTGGTCAGGTTGGGCAGAATCACCGCGATGGTGGCGCTGCGGCCGCTGCGCAGGCCCTTGGCATAGCTGTTGACCCGATAGTCCAGCTTTTCAATGGCCGCCTCCACCCGGATGCGGTAGTTCTCCCCCACGGGCAGACCGTTGACCACCTTGGATACCGTGCCCAGGGAGACTCCCGCCTCCCGGGCCACCTCCTTCATGGTGGGTACTGTTGGGGTGTTTGCCATGGTTGATTCCTCCAGTGTGGGCTTAAAGCACCAGGTCGTATTTCTCCACGTCGATGACCGCGGAGCCGTCGGCGGAGAAGGAGATGGAGTCTGCGCCCAGCGGGGTGTAGAGCACAAAGCTGGCGGCCTGCTCGCCGTCGTTGACAAAGACCTCCAGGCTGTAGCGGTCCAGAATGATCCGCAGCTTCAGCTCGTCGTGGGCCGCCACGGGGAAGTCCCGGACGTTCACAATGTCGTGGGGGAAGCCGGAGCGGCTGCGGTCCACCCGAATGGTGCTGTTTTCCGGCTTGTGCCGGATCATGGTGGCCCGCTCGCCGTCCTTGGCCACGTTGATTTTAAAGTACCGGTATACCTTGCTCTTGTTCACCGGACGGACCTTGACGGTCATATCCAGATACCGGCCGTTGATGCCCTGGAGATTGGTCTCATCGGAGATCATCACGTTCTGGTAGCTGACCTTGACGCTGCGGTAGGCCTCCAGCTCCCGCACCGGGTTCTGGATCAGCCGGCCGTTCACCACCCGCAGCTCTCTGGGAATGGTCATCTGGCCGAAGAAGGGCAGCTCCTTCACCTTACAGCCGGCGGACTCCCAGCTCTGCATCCAGGCGATCATCACCCGGCGGCCGTCGGGGGTCAGCAGGGTCTGGGTGGCGTAAAAGTCGGTGCCGTAGTCAATGGCCTGGATGTTCTCCCGCAGCAGGTGCAGGGCCTTGCGGTCGTACTCGCCGATGATGCACAGGGTGGAGTTGCCGGGGTGGAACTCCAGACCCATGGAGGTCATATCCTGGGGGCTGGTGAGCAGCACGTGCTTGCCGTCCAGGGGGAAGAAGTCCGGGCACTCCCACATCTTGCCGAACTGGTTGTGGCAGGAGGCCAGCACCGAGGCAAACTGCCAGTGCAGGGCGTCCTCGCTCTTGTACAGCAGGATGGAGCCGCTGCCGTCGGCAGGACGGTTGCCCACCACCATCCAGTACAGGCCGTCCTCCTGCCAGATCTTGGGATCCCGGAAGTCGATGGGGTCGCCCCCCTCGGGCAGGTCCTTGGCGTCCAGGACGGGGTTTCCCTCGTACTTTTTGTAATCCACCCCGTCGCCGATGGCCAGGCACTGGGTCTGGTAGCCGTCCACCACGCCGTTGGACCGGCGGACGTTGCGCACGCCGGTGTAGACCAGCAGGTGCCGCCCGTCGGGCAGCTGAATGGCGCTGCCGGAGAAGCAGCCGTCCTTGTCATAGGGGGCGTCCGGCGCCAGGGCGCAGGGCAGCCGCTCCCAGCGGATAAAGTCCTTGGTCTTGGCGTGGCCCCAGTGCATGGGGCCCCACTTGACGTCATAGGGATAATACTGATAAAACAGGTGGTATTCCTCCCCATAACGGCTGAAGCCGTTGGGGTCGTTGATCCAGCCCACCCCTGCGGTGACGTGGAAACGGGGCTGCTCCTCCCGGCGCAGGTGGGGCAGATACTTGGCCTCAAAATCCCGGGCCATTTGCAATGCAGTTCTCTTGTTCATAGCAGCTCCTCCTCTTGTTGTGATTGGGGCGGCAGCCCTAAGGGGGCCCGCCCCGGCACCATAGGGTGCCGGTGGGTGATCTGCAAGATCACCGCTGGTTTTGCGGATGCTCCACTCCGGCGCAGCTGCGTCCGGAGCAACGGATGCCGATTCATGCACTCGCCTTCTTGCGCAAATCATATCACATTTTGCGGAATAAGGCGAAAATTTTTTATATCAGTGCTTGTGAAAATCGGCAGTTCAGAACCCACAGCGCCTGTGCGCTCTGAACTGCCGACTGCCCCCAAAGGCCCCTGTGCAGCCGGAGCTGCACAGGGGTGAAAAGGGAGTAAGTCAACCCGGCCCGATCCACCCGGGCGGGGGAAACTTTTTGCAAAGAAGGGATCAGAACTCCAGGTTCTTATCGGTCTCCTTGCTGAACACGTGGGCCACGTTGCCGTTGAAGCAGAAGCGGACACTGTCACCGATGTTGAAGCTGCCCTCCAGGTCCTGGGTGGGGACGATGATGATG
>DFIE01000176.1 GCA_002372735.1 Clostridiales bacterium UBA3705 | reverse complement strand
ATGGTGATGGGCTCGGGGTTGGCGTCGTTGTTCTTGCCCCAGGAGCCGTAGGCCCCTGCCTGGTTACCGAAGGACTGGGTGGGGACGTTCTCGTCGTTGACGCCGCCCACGTTGTTCCAGCTGGCGCAGTATTCAGCGGTGGCTGTGCCCTGGGGGGCGATGTTGTCCTGATCGGGCCGGGTGACGGGCTTGAGCTCCAGGGCGGCCAGGGCCGCCAGCAGCTGCTGGGTGGCAGCGTCAATGGTATCCTGATCGGTGGGCTCGGCCAGCTCCGCCTGGGCAGCGGCCAGGGCGGCGGCCAGGGCGGCCAGGCTTTCGTCGGTGTACTTGCCGGGGTTGTCCAGGCCCTGGGCCCGGGCGATGGCAGCCTCCAGGGCACTGGTGTCCAGGGCCAGGAATCTGCCGTAGGCCTCAAACTCCGCCACGCCCAGGCCGAAGCTGTCGGCAACCTGCTTTTCCAGCAGGACCCGGAGGGCGGTGGTCTCGATGGTGTCAAAGATGGTGTAGTTCACCACGTCCTCGTTGTTCTGCAGGCCGGCAGTGCCTGTGACAGGCGTCCAGGTGGTGCCGTCGGCCGCCAGATACTCAAAGGAATAGGCCACGGGGATGTCGATGCCCACGTTGCTGTGGGGATCGCCCTCGTTGTACCAGAAGTACATGCCCGCGCCCTTCAGCTCTACAGGTGCGCCCCAGGTGAGGACAATGGGCTCGGGGTTGGCGTCGTTGTTCTGACCCCAGGAGCCGTAGACCGGCACGGAGTCGCCGCCGGAGGAGGCCGGGGGCAGGATCTCGTCGTTGACGCCGGCCACGTTGTTCCAGCTGGCGCAGTAGGTGGCGCTGGCCACAGCCTTGGGGGCAATGTTGGGCTCCTCGGGCCGGGCCACGGTGACACTGACCAGGGCGTCAATGGCACTTTGCAGGGCAGCGGCGGCGGCGTTCACCTCCGCCTGGGTGGCGTCGGGATTCTGGTACACGGCCTGGGCCTGGGCCAGGGCTGCAGTCATGGCCGCCCAGGAATCCGCAGTGTAGTTGTTCTCCGACAAGCCGCCTGCGGTGTTGATCAGATTGCCCAGGGCGGTCTTGTCCACGGTGTCGCCGGTCACGGTGAGATCATAGCCGTAAACCTTCCACTCCAGGATGCCGCAGCCCAGGGACACCGGATCCATGGTCATCCGCAGGCCGGTGGCCTGCAGGGGGCTGAAGGAGGTGGTGTTGTACTGGTTCAGCGCGTTGCCAAGGCCCACTGCGTCGGGCACATCGTGCCAGTTGCCGTTCAGGTCCTTGTAGGTCAGGCGGAAGTCCTTGGGCTGGAAGTTGCCGTTGCCGTCCCGGAAGACGTAGACGTCCTGGCCGTCAATCAGCATGGGGGTATTCCAGTCGTACTGGACCCAGGCGGTGCCGCCCTGGTCGCCCAGCCAGTTGTGCCAGGCACCGTGGGAGGTATCGGAGGATCTGGAGGGCTCATATTCGTCATTCAGACCGGCCACGCCGCCCAGATCGTTGACGGAGTTGATGATGGCGGAGGCAGTGGCCCTGGGGGCAATGTTGGCCCGTCCGGTGCCCACCACATAGACCATGACCGCCACAGGCACACCGCCGGAGGAGGCGCCGCCTGCCAGGAAGGTGCCTGCCTGGGCGTAGCTGGCGGGATCCACCGGGTCAAAGGTGAGACTCTGGGTGGCTACGGTGCCGTTTGGCAGAATGACCTGGGCGCTGGTGGGCAGCACAGGCGCCACGCCCACCTGGGTGATGACGGAGGCCACCCGCTGCACGCCGTTGGCGCCGCTGTAGAAGGTGACGTCTACCGTCTGGACGCTGGACTTATCCGCATCCGTGACGGTGATGCGCAGGGTGTAGCTGCCGGGCTGGTCCGCCAGGAGCAGGGCGTCGGCGGAGGAGGCGTTGCCGATGACCGCGCCGGTGCCGGGCTGGGAGACAATCTCCCACAGATAGGTCAGGGTGCCGTTGTAATAGGGATCTGCGGTGGCTGTTACGCGCAGATCGGCCACAGTGGGGTTGGCCCCCTGGACCACAGCGGAAACACTCTCAATCACGGGAGCCTGCCGCTCCGGCGCGCCGCCGATCTCCAGGGGCAGAATCACCGTGGAGGACAGCGCGCCGTCGGATACGGTGAGAGAGATCTCATACATGCCGTCTACCGTGGCCACAGCCTGGGTCTCGGGGGCGTTGGGGGTGGTGAAGGTGATGGAACCGCCGGCGGGGGTGCTGGCAGTGCCCCAGGCGTAGGTGATGGTGCTGCCGGCAGGGGCGCCGTCATCCACCGCGGTGGCAGCCAGCTGGAAGGGTACCATGGCCTGGGGCGCGGCGGGATTGCAGTAAATCTCCGCCGTGGGGGCGGCGTTGGTGCCGTCCGCCTTGGCGCCGATGGTGACCACAGAACCGGCGCCCTGGGGCACAGTGACCCAGGCAGTGCCCTTGTGGTTCTCCACAAACACCTGGCCCACCACGGTGCCGTTCAGATCGATGTCATAGTAGCCGTTGGGCAGGCCGCTGCCGGAGAGATTGAACCTGGACAGGTGGGCCTTGGCGGCATCGGGCAGGGTCAGCTTGATGGAGGAGCCGT
>DFIE01000165.1:16640-16781 GCA_002372735.1 Clostridiales bacterium UBA3705 | reverse complement strand
CGGTTCTGCTCCAGCTCCAGGACCATGGTGTCGGTGCGCACCTCAATGGTGGTGCCCGCCAGCATGGCCACAAAGCGGCCGGCGTACTCCGGGCCGGTGAGCTCTTCTTTGAAGAAGTGCAGGCCGAAGCCGTTGTGGATG
>DFIE01000165.1:591-16597 GCA_002372735.1 Clostridiales bacterium UBA3705 | reverse complement strand
CGTTGTGGATGCACTGGTTGAGAATGCCGCCGGCCTGGTTGTCCCGCTCCAGAATCAGAATGCGGCGCACGCCCTTCTCGTGGGCGGCCAGGGCAGCGGCCAGGCCCGCGGGGCCGGCCCCAATGACAATCAGCTCATAATCAAACACGGCCTGCACCTCCTTTGGTCTCGCCGCAGAGCACCCAGGTGCCCTCCCAATCCATCAAAACGTCCACGGGGCTGATGCCCAGCTCCCGGGCGATGATCTCCTGCACACGGGGGCCGCAGAACCCGCCCTGGCACCGGCCCATGCCGGCGCCCACCCGTCGCTTGACGCCGTTGACAGACACCGGGGGGATGGGGGTGTGCAGGGCCGCCACGATTTCGCCCTCGGTGACGGTTTCGCACCGGCAGATCACCCGGCCGTAGCGGGGATCTTGGGCGATGAGGCGGTTTTTCTCCTCGTCGCTGCACTCGTGGAAGCGGATGCGGCGGCGGGTATCGTCATACTGCTGCTTGGGCTGCAGGTCCAGCCCCGCGTCCCGGAGCAGCCGGACTGCCTCCTCCCCGATGGCGGGGGCGGCGGACAGGCCGGGGCTGCGGATGCCCGCCAGCTGGAAGAAGCCGGGGACCGTCTCGCTCTGGCCCAGGATAAAGTCTTCACAGGTGGAATTGGCCCGGACGCCCGCAAAGTTGCGGATGTTGTCCCGGAAGTTGATGCCGGGCACGGACCGGGTTGCCATGGCCCGGACATAGGCCAGGCCCTGGGCGGTGTTGGCGGTGTCGTCGGGGTCAGAGGCCGTCGCGTTGGGGCCGGCCAGCAGGTTGCCGTGGACCGTAGGGGCCACCAGCACGCCCTTGCCCGCTGGGGAGGGGCACTGGAAAATCACCCGGCTGACCCGGCTGCCCTCGGACTTATCCAGCAGGAAATACTCGCCCTTGGAGGGCAGGATCTCAAAGCTGTCGTCCCCCACCAGGCGGGAGATCTGATCCGCATGGGTGCCGGCGCAGTTCAGCACCCGGGGGGCGGTGAACTCGCCCTTGGGGGTCTGCAGGGCAAAGCCCTCTTCGGTGCGGCGGATGGCCGTAACCGGGGCGTTCAGGTGGAGCTCCGCGCCGTTTTTCACCGCGGTCTCCGCCAGGGCGTAGCACAGCTCCCAGGGGTTTACAATGCCTGCGCTGGGGGCCAGCAGAGCGCCCAGCAGCTTGGGGTTCAGCCCCGGCTCCAGCTCCAGCGCCTGGGCAGGGGTCAAAAGCTGCAGCCCGGGCACACCGTTGGCCACGCCCCGGGCATAGAGGGCTTGCAGCGTCTGCTCGTCCCCAGGCTCCAGGGCCAGGACCAGGGAGCCGACGTTTTTGTAGGGCACGTCCAGCCGGGCGCAGAGGGCGGGCATCATGGCCGTGCCCCGGACGTTCAGCCGGGCCATTTTGGTGCCGGGCAGGGGGTCATAGCCGGCATGGACAATGGCCGAGTTGGCCTTGGTTGTGCCGTTGGCCACGTCGTTGTCGGCCTCCAGTATGCCCACCCGGAGCTGATACCGGGACAGGGCATGGGCGCAGGCCGCACCGATCACGCCGCAGCCGATAATGATCACATCGTAGTTCAATCCATCCACCTCAGTTTTCCGGCGGGCAGAGGGCCCGCACTTTTTCACTATCCTTCATTATACATGATTTGGTCATATTCTGCAAGAAGAATTCAGTTTTCCCCGGCAAAATACGCAGATTGCCCAAAGAAAAGCGCCGCCCGGAGGGGGCGGCGCAGAAACTCAGCGGCGGGCAAGGCGGGCCTTCCACCAGCTGCCGTAGGCCAGCAGCTCGGCCAGCAGGCACACAGGCAGGGCCGCCAGGGCGTCCAGCACAGAGTGCTGCTTGATAAAGAAGATGGCCAGGATGATCACGCACACCAGCAGCACCAGGAACACCTTGTACCAGGCCGGCACGTTCTTCTGCTTGAGATAGCCGGAGGCAATGCCCAGGGAGTAGGCCACGTGCAGGGACGGGCAGACCCCGGTGGGCGTGTCAAAGTGGTACAGGAAGCCCACCACCCGGGTGAGAAGATTGTCACGGGGGAAGGTCTCGGGTCGGAGCAGCTGGATGCTGGGGTAGAGAATATAGGCTGCCATGGCCACCACCTGGGTGACGATGATGTACCAGCTCAACCGGCGGAAGGCCGGGATGTCATAGAGGAAAAAGTACAGCAGCGAGAAAAACACCAGGGCGTACCAGCCCACGTAGGGCAGCACAAACCACTCGCAGAAGGGGATTTGGTCGTCCAGGGCGCAGTGGATCACATGGCAGCGCGACGCGGGAATCAGATTTTCGGTGAGCAGATAGAACAGAAAGTACCCCACCCAGCCCAGCAGCAGCCACAGGTGAGAGAACTCGGGCTCCCGCAGACGGCGGAGGGAGAAATGACGGTAGTCCACAACAGGCGGTTTCAAGGTGTATCAGCTTCCTTTTGATCAATAGGCCCACAGGGCCGGATGTTTTTTTATTATACTCCCCTGCCCCGGATTTTGCAAGTCTATCTTTGACGCAGCAGATAGGCAATCCCGGCGGTTTGTATGAATTTGCGTCAAAAGGGGTAAGCTGTGCCTGGGACGGGGGAGAAATATTTTGAAAAAGGGGAAAAAGCCCTTGACAAATTCAATTTGATTTGATACAATCTAATTGGAAACAAAATAAAAGCAAACGGAGGTTACACGCATGTCTATCTATGATTACACTGTCAAGACCCGTAAGGGAGAGGACTTCTCCCTCTCTGCCCTGCAGGGCAAGGTGCTGTTGGTGGTGAACACCGCCACAGGCTGCGGCTTCACCCCCCAGTACGAGGCGCTGGAGCATCTGTATGAGACCTATCATGACCGCGGGCTGGAGATCCTGGACTTCCCCTGCAACCAGTTCGGCCACCAGGCCCCCGGCGAGGACGAGGAGATTCACGCCTTCTGCACCGGCAAATACAAGACCCAGTTTGACCAGTTCAAGAAGATCGACGTCAACGGCGAGACCGAGTCTCCCCTGTACACCTGGCTGAAGGCCGAGGCCCCCGCAGAAGAGACCCCCAAGGGTCTGAAGAACAAGGGCGCCATGAAGATGATTGCCGGCATCAGCAAGACCTGTGTGAAGCCCAACGACATCAAGTGGAACTTCACCAAGTTCCTGGTGGACCGCAGCGGCAACATCGTAAAGCGCTACGGCCCCACCGACGTGCCCACGGATTTCGCCCCCGAAATCGAGGCGCTGCTGTAAGTCCGGGCTTGACCCGGAAGGCAAAGGCTGGTATGATGATAGCAGCCCAACTCAACAACTGAAAGGAGAATTCCCATGTCTGTACTGAAAGTGAACGCGGATCGTTTTGAGCAAGAGGTTCTGAACGCCGACAAGCCCGTGCTGGTGGACTTCAACGCCACCTGGTGCGGCCCCTGCAGAATGCTGGCCCCCACCCTGGCGGAGGTTGCCGCCGAGCGCCCCGACGTGAAGTTTGTGGCCGTGGACATTGACGACAACGAGGAGCTGGCCGAGGAGTACGAGGTCTTCTCCATTCCCTGCCTGGTGCTGTTCAAGGACGGGATGGAGTACGACCGCAGCGTCGGTCTGATCCCCAAGGACCGGCTGGTGGAGCTTTTGGGCTGAGGCAGCGGTCATGGTCTATGACATCCTGATCATCGGCGGCGGCCCCGCGGGGCTGACTGCCGCCATCTACGCCCGCAGGGCCTCCAAGACGGTGCTGGTGCTGGAGGCCAAGGCCTGCGGCGGTCAGATTATCAACACCCCCGACATTGAAAATTACCCTGTCATTGCCCACATCTCCGGCTTTGACTTTGCCGCCCAGCTCACCGACCAGGCCAAGGCCCTGGGCGCGGAGATCCGGATGGAAAAGGCCCTGGAGCTGACAGACGGCGAGGTCAAAGCCGTCCGCACCGCCGGCGCCGTGTATGAGGCCAAGGCCGTGATCCTGGCCACCGGCTCTGAAAACCGGAAGCTGGGCGTGGCCGGCGAGGACCAGCTGGTGGGCCGGGGCATCTCCTACTGTGCCACCTGTGACGGCAACTTCTTCCGCCGCAAGGACGTGGCCGTGGTGGGCGGCGGCAACACCGCCCTGGAGGACGCCCTGTACCTGGCTGACCTGGCCAACAAGGTCTACCTGATCCACCGCCGGGACCAGTTCCGGGGAGAGGAGACCACTGTGGCCGCCCTGCGCCAGAAGGAAAACGTAGAGTTTGTCTACAACAGCAACGTCACCGCCCTGCGGTACGAAAAGCGGCTGACGGCTGTGGAGGTCACCAACAAGCTGGACGGCTCGGTCCGGGAGATCCCGGTGAAGGGCCTGTTTGTGGCCGTGGGCCGGGTGCCTGAAAACCAGGCCTTTGCCCAGCTGGTGGGCGTGGACCAGGCGGGGTATATCACCGCCGGGGAGAACTGCCGCACCAACGTGCCGGGCATCTTTGCCGCCGGGGACAACCGGGTCAAGGAGGTCCGCCAGCTGGTCACCGCCGCCGGCGACGGCGCAGTGGCCGCCACCGAGGCCATCAAATATGTGAACAGCCTGTAAGATAAGCAAGCAGCCTCGCGGAGGAACCCTCCGCGAGGCTGTTTTTTTCAGATTTGCTCCACCTGGATCAGGAAGCGGAGCAGATACCGCTCCCGCAGGGGATAGCGATACTCCGGCATGACGCCGGGGCCGCAGGAGGCGGTGCCGATGCCCTGCTGGAAGGCCTGGATGGTCACATAGGTGCCGGTGCGGATTTCATCGGCGCGGTGGCGCATGGACAGCAGCGCCCGGTCGGAATAAGGCTTGATTCCCAGCTCAAAGGGCCGGTCCAGGGCCTGGAAGGTGATTTTGACCTTGCCGTTGCTGAGACTGACCCGGGTGCAGTCGCAGCGGTTGCCGCTCTCCTGGGGGCGGAGATTGGGCTCGGTCATATCCCCCACCCGGCACCGGACCTGTCCCACGGGGAACTGCTGGCGCATATCGGCATAGGTCTCGCCGGTGCGGCCGGTGTACTCCACCAGGTCAAAGCCGGAATCCAGGCGGAAGGTCTTGCCAAAGCGGGGCAGATCTCCCCCGCCGGCCACGCCCTCCAGGGCGCAGGTGGCCAGGATGCCCCGGTCGGTGCCCTCAAACCGGTCCTCCACCAGCAGGCGCCCGCCCTTGGCGGTGATTTCGCCCCGGGCCATCAGCCCGTGGGGCAGCGCCTCCACGGCGTGGAGACTCTCGCACTGGCCCACAAAGGGCTCCATGGTGGAGCGCTGGAACAGGTCGGTGTCGTTGTCAGTGGGGGCGCGGAAGAGGATGGTGAAGGGGTCGCCCCCCAGCATCCGGCTGCCGTCGGGCAGCTCCAGGCAGAAGGTGCCGGTGCGCAGGTGCAGGCTCTCCGGCAGGGGGCAGGTGGCGGGCAGGGGCGGCAGGGTGGGCTCCAGCACCACCTGCTCCAGGCTGCGCAGGGCGCCGTTCCGGTCCAGAGTGCGGGCCACGCAGGCCAGGCCCTCGGCGGTGGGCTTGCCCACCGGCAGACGGAACTGCTTCTTTTCCAGGGGGCCCACCTCGGGGCGGAGCTCCACCCGGGTGCCGTCGTTCCACTCCAGCACCAGGGTGAAATCGGTGCCCGGGGTGAAGCCGGTGGTGTTGAAGATTTCAAACCGGCTGTCCCCCAGGTGGCGCACCCGCAGGGGCCGGTAGAGGAAGCGGACGATCTCCGCACCGGTGGAGGGCCGGCGGTCGGGGTAAAAGATGCCGTCTACGCAGAAGTTGCCGTCGTGCTCCCACTCCCCGTGGTCGCCGCCGTAGGTGTAGCTGCCGTCGGGGTGGCGCACCGCGTGGTCCACCATCTCCCACACGCAGCCGCCCATCAGATTTTCATGCTGATAGATCTGCTCCCAATAGGCCTCGGCATTGCCCGGGCCCACGCCCATGGCATGGGCGTATTCACACAGGAAGTAGGGCCGGTCGTTCAGCCGGGCCTGCTTGCGGCGGTGCTCCCCCACCAGGCGGATGTTCTCCACCGAGGGGTACATCTCGCTGCCCACGTCGTAGGCGGTGCGCTTGTGGTGGATGACCCCCTCGTAGTGCACCGGCAGGCCGGAGTGGGCCTTGAGCCAGGCATACATGGCGTCGGTGTTGCAGCCGCCGCCGGCCTCGTTGCCCAGAGACCACATCAGCACGCAGGTGTTGGCGTGGAGCTTGTCCCGGCCGTAGAGCCGGGAGATCCGGTCCAGATAACGGTCCTTCCAGCGGGGGTCGTCGGAGATCCGGTGGTAGTCCGGGGGCAGGGTCATGGCCCAGGTGCCATGGGTCTCCAGGTCGTTTTCATCCACAATGTACAGTCCCAGCCGGTCCGCCAGCTCCAGCAGCAGGGGGTCCGGGGGATAGTGGGAGGTGCGGATGGTGTCAATGTTGTACTGCTTGCACAGCTGAAGATCCCGCAGAATCTCCGCAGGGGTCATGGTATAGCCGTTTGTGGGGCTGGTGTCGTGGTGGTTCACCCCGTGGAGCTTGATGGCCCGGCCGTTGACCAGGAAGCGGTCCCCCCGGATCTCCACCCGGCGGAAGCCCAGCAGCTCCCGGACGCAGCAGGTGGGGGTCTGCCAGGTCAGCTCATACAGGGTGGGAGATTCGGCGTTCCACTCTTGGGGCTGCAGGCCCGCAAAGCAGACCCGGGCCACCCGGTCCAGGGTCTGCACCGTGGCGGTGCGGCAGATCCCGGGCCCCTCCAGGGTGCAGGTGACGGGGCCGTCGGCATAGAGCCTGGCGGACATACGCAGGGTGTAGCCGTCGCCCTCATAGGTGGCAAGGGCGTCCACGTCCTCGGGGTCGGTGGGCTCCTCCACCCGCAGCAGCACGTCCCGGAAGATGCCGTTATTGCGGAACATATCCTGGCTTTCCAGGTAAGAGCCGTTGCACCACCGGCGGACCACCGCCAGCAGCTCGTTCTGGCCTGCGTGGAGCAGACCGGTCAGGTCAAACTCCGCGGTGTTGTGGGCGCCCTCGGCATAGCCCACAAAGGTTCCGTTGACGTACAGATCCAGGCAGGCGGCCACCCCCAGGAAGGAAATGGTATGCCGGGCCTCGGGCCGGTCCACCTGGAATTTGCGGCGGTAGACCCCTGCAAAGTTGTACTCCTCCCCCGGGTCCTTCCAGCGGGGGCCCAGCTTCTGATCCGCGCCGATCCAGGAGAAGACCCTGCCCACCTTTTCGGTGGTGGGAATGGCCGGGGGCTTCAGGGGGAACTGATAGCGCACGTTGACGTAGAATGGCCGGTCATAGCCCCGGAACTGCCAGCAGGCGGGCACGTCGATCCGGTCAAAGTCCAGCCGGTCGGTGTCCAGCACCGGCTCCAGCAGGGCGGGCCGGGGGTAAAAGCGGAAATCCCACTGC
Organism: Clostridiales bacterium UBA3705; assembly: GCA_002372735.1. Next base: position 9,240 of record DFIE01000165.1, on the reverse strand, counting down.
CCGTTCAGGCAGAGGACCTTGGGCGAGCGGTACCGCTTTTCCAGCGGGTCCACCGCCCGGGCAGAGGCCAGGTCGGGATAGGGGATAAAATAGCTGCGGGCAGGGCGCCTGCCCACGCCGTAGACGGTAAAGTCCTGGTAGTTTGTGAGATTGAGCCGGTACTGCATTGCTGCCTCCCCGGGCGGCCGGACCGCCCTTTCTGGTGATGGCTCTATTGTACCGGATTCGCCGGGTTTTTGCAACAGGAAATCCCGGCTCAGCCCAAATCTCCCTGCCGGCTCAGGTCAGAGAGCGACACCATGCCCACCAGGCGGCCGGACTGGGTCACCGGCAGGCGGCGCAGCCCCCGGTCCGCCATGGCCTTGGCCGTCAGGGCGGCGCTGTCCTCCGGCCCGGCGGCAAAGGCATGGGTGGTCATCACCGCCCCCACCCGGGTGCGGTTGGGGTCCAGCCCCGCGGCCACGCAGCGCTGGGTGATGTCCCGGTGGGTCAGCACCCCCCGCAGGCGTCCCCCCTCCCCCACCACAGGCAGAGCGCCCAGGCCGTTCCGGCCCAGCAGCCGGGCCCCGGCGGCCACGGTCTCCTGGGGGTCTACGGTGATGAGCTCGGTTGTCATAAAGTCCTTGATTTTCATTTTGCGTCCCCTCCGTTGTTTTGGATATACGGAGTATGCCCGGCTCGGGCGCGCAATAAACCCGCCCCCGAAAGGTCGGAGGCGGGCTGATTGTGGGTTATTCCGGTTTGATCCGCGCCCGGTCGGCCGGTTGGACCTGCCCCTGCGTCCGGTTCTTTCTCCGCTTACAAGTCGTTTGTATCACGGATACTCCTGACGCTGTTTCCGGCTTATGGCAAAGGCTGTGAGAAGCCCGGTCAAGACGCAGAGTCCCGCTGTCACCTCACAGGGGTGCCCGGATGTGTGAAGAAAGCCGATGGGATGGTCCGTTTCCTTCAGCAATATTGTCCCGCTTTCGCAGGAACCGATATGGTCCCAATCTTCTTGCGATAGTTCTCCGGCGAAAGCCTTGCCAATCGAGGATGTGAATTTTTCTGTATCCGGATGGAACTCCATTCCATATCGCAGAACAATGGGGTCCTGGGCGGCTGCAGCGGTAATCTGGTTCCGCAATTGCTCCCGCTCAGCAGCAAGCCGAGGAAGATCCGCTGCTGCGGATCCATTCCAATTCCAAACCAGCCTAAGTGCGTTCTGTTGGTGGTTTTCTGTTATGGTACCTCCGCTTCATGGTGCAACTCCCAGGTCTCGAGGGAGAATTCTGGCTCTACAGATGCGGCAAGTTCATAATCGAAACGGATTTCGGCGCTTAGCAGATCTGTGTTCACGGCGAATTCGCCACTCAAAGCGCCGTCAGAAAACAGGAGGGGCTTCAGTTCCGTGAAATCTACGGTCAGTTCTTTCGGCTGCAGCGTCTCAGGCTCGACCAGCAGCGTAAAGTCTAGAATCGGGTCCTTTCCATCCAGGGAGGCGTCGCTCCAATTGGCAGCGTTATCGACAAAGACCGAAAAATACGAGCCGGTACGGGATAGGGCAGATAAAGGCGCTTCCCAGTGCAGAATACAGCACCCGGTCTCCGGGTCCACCCCTTCCTCCCGCAGATTGCTCAATTCCTGAGGAACCAGGGCGTCTGGACCGACGATCCGCAGCTTGTCCCGCTCCATCGATTTCATATCATCCGCGGAGAGGAGCATACGCGCCTGCTCGTTCTGGTAATAGCAGACGTAATCGCTGCCCTCGTATCGATAGTGGTAATAATCGCGGGTGGTGTTATCACTGTTCGTGGAATTGTTCCATTGCCGGACTGTAAACCGGAAGTTAAAGCTTCCGTCCCGCCCGTAGACCTGCCGCATCTCCTGATCGACGCCGTAAAGCGGAAAATAATTATAATGGGTGCCGACACAGAAGGAACAAGGTTCTGTCAGCCAATGCCGGACAGATTCCAGGATTTCTTCCAACTCGGGGAGGGTATTTGACTCTGGTGACTCCGCCGGGTCTTTTTGAACTGTGGTAGTGCTTGCCGTTGAGGTCTCAACGATTGATTCGCTTGCTGGGACAGCTGTCTCCGCTTTGTCGGAAGGCGGTGCGGATGGCGACAGAGTATCTGCTGTCGCAGACTGTGTCGTGGACAGCTCCGTTCTGCCGGATCCCGAAGCAGGCGCAACGGGGCCAGTGCAGCCTGCCAGACAGAGGAAGAGCACCAGGGCGTAAATCAGTGCTTTTTTCATAATTGCCTCCAATCACGAATCACCGAAATTCTGGTAATCGGCTTTATCAGCTTTCCATCCTGCGGAGTAGTAGTTGAGTTTACCAATTATCAGACTATCGTGTAGCTGTGTTTTTCTTTGCACATAGGAAGCACAGGAGCGGTTCTATGTGTTGGTTCAGTTGCCTTGTGCTGCACCAAGTATGATTATTATATTGTGCCTACTACAGCTTGTCAACCATTTTGCAGGCATAAATCCTGTTTGCAGTTGAACACGGCAAAATCGTTTTATGATTTTGAGTATTCGCCCCGAAAAAAATAATATACGACAAACGCCTGCAGCACAACCCTTATAGGTTGCACTACAGGCGTATTGTTTTGCCTCAAAATGCCGGGGCGAATCATTCAGAGAGACTTTCTTATCAGCCCCGGCAAAAAGGGCGGGCTTGTTGGTGTGTCACTCCGGTTTGATCCGCGCCCGGTCGGCCAGGAGGCATTCCCTGGCCTGGTGGGAGATCAGGTTGAAGCTGCGCAGATCCTCGGGCTTGAGCCGGGCGCATTCCTTCCCGTTCTCGTCGGTGTAATATTCATACAGCACGTTCAGCCGGCCCTCCATCTCCTCCCGGGCGGTCCGGGCCACCTTGGGGTCAGGGTCGTCCAGCAGCTGGTCCAGATAGGGCACGGCGGCGTCCCCCAGGAAGACAATGGTCTCCATGTCAATGGAGTCCAGGCGGCCGGAGCGGTAGGCCCCCACGTTGTAGGAGGCCACCAGCCGGTCCACGTTGGCAAAGCCCAGGCCCATCAGCAGCAGCGTGGCGGTGACCACCGCCACCCGCAGGCAGGGCACCCGGGAAGCGAACATCCGCAGCCCCACGCACACCAGCACCACCGCCAAAAACACCATAAAGGCGGAGGTGAGGATCCGCAGCCGGGTCAGGCCGAAGCTGTGGATATACAGCCCCATCTTGGACAGGGCCGTGGCCACCAGGGCCAGGGAGAAGAGCACCAAAAACAGGGTCATGGCCCGGATCACCCCGGGCAGCTTGCCCTCCTTGCGGCGGCAGAGCCACACGGCCGCCACCACCAGGCCCAGGTTGATGGCCACAATGGCGCACATCTCAAAGAAGCCCCGGCGGGCATACTGGGCCACGGTAAAGCCCTTGGGCAGCAGGCCCCGGAAGGCGCTGAAGAAATAGGCGAACTGGGACAGCAGATACAGCACGTACACCAGGCTGATCACCCCCAGGAAGCTGGCCGCCAGCAGGGGCTCCACCCCCCGGATGGACGGCGCCGGACGCTGGGGCATAGGCCCCCGGGGCAGAGAGAACAGCTGGCTGAACAGCACCAGGCCCAGGCCTACGCCCAGACCCATGGCCACCAAAACCTCCCCCACGGTGTCCAGATCCAGCCGGTTCACCAGACCCTCAAAGGCGGCGTCAGAGGAGATCAGCAGGGGCAGCACCACCAGCAGCACCGGAAGGGCCAAGGCCAGGCCCAGAAACACGCTGCCGGTGCGGCGCTTGACCGGCTTGCCCTGGGCATCCGTCTTGGTGAACAGGCCCCGGCAGCCCCGGCCCATACCGCCGAAGCTGCGGCCGAAGCCCGTGACAAAAAAGTCCCGCAGGGAGGCAAGCAGCCCCCGGCCGGTGCGCAGGGCCATGATCTCCTCCAGGGTCACCGTGGAGAGAACCACTGACCACAAAATGCCCAGCAGCTGGAGCGTCTGGTCGCCGGAGAAGACCTGCATGGCCCCCAGCACCAGCACCGACAGGCCGCAGAACAGGGCGTACACCCTGCCCCTGCCCTTGCCCAGGTAAAGCCTGCTGACCACCAGCATGGCCGCCTGGCTCAGCCCCACCCCCAGGCCCGGACCGGCCCAGAGCAGACAATCAAAAAACAGGGTGCCCAGCACCATCAGCGCCAGGGCCAGGACCAGATCACGGCCCTGTGAGGTCTTGTACGATGGGGCTGCCGGGGTTACCGGGACCCCAGGGGCAATCGGAGCCCCGGGAGCAATCGGCGCTGCCGGGGCAGCAGGGGCAGCCGCGCCCCCAGCGGGCACAGAGACAACTTCAGGCACATCGTTCATTCCGCATCCTCCTCTTCCACATATTCCAGCAGGTCGCCGGGCTGACAGCGCAGCTCCCGGCAGATGGCCCCCAGGGTGGAAAACCGCACCGCCCGGGCCTTGCCGGTTTTTAAAATTGAGAGGTTGGCCTGGGTGATTCCGATGCGGGAGGCCAGCTCCATAGAGCTCATCTTCCGCTTGGCCAGCATCACGTCCAGGTTCACAACAATGGGCATCGCAATCCCTCCTATATGGTCAGTTCGTTCTCTTCCCGCAGCTGAATGGCCGCCAGGAAGCAGTTGCGGACCACCCGCACAATCAGGAAAATAAAGGCCATGGAGCCGGTGACAAACAGCAGGGGCAGATACCACCAGGCTGTGGCCAGGGTAAACACCGCCACCGCCGCGCAGCACCAGGACACCACTGCCATCAAATTGGCGTTAATCTGCAAAAAGGGCTGGCCCCGCTTGATGTTGGCCAGCAGTCTCCACAGGCAGATCAGCGCGGTAAAGGCCGGCACAAAGCAGGCGTAAAAGGCCACTACAATGGCATGGAAGCCGCTGTCCGGAATGGCCCGGAAGTCCGCGTACTTGCGGATCAGCCACGGGGCCAGAAACGCCAGCGCCGTCAGCGCCACCATAAAGGCGCAGGTGGCCACGGCGCTGAGCCGGACCGCTTTGTTCTTCATCATAAATCCCTCCCAAATTCAGGTTGGGACTATCATAGCACAAAAGATATTGTATGTCAATAATTTTATATTGAATGGCACAAGTTTATTTCTGAATTCCGTTTTTAGGTATGTAGGGCCGAAAACTGCATAAGCTAGGGTTGAGGTGAGTGCGTTGAAAATCAAATGGAAAACACTGCTGCTGTGCATCCTGACCCCGCTGGCGGTGGGCGGTTTGGCCGCCTGGCTGACCAAGGACTCCATGGAGGCCTTTTCCCGGCTGCGGCAGCCGCCCCTTTCGCCCCCGGGCTGGGTGTTCGGCGTGGTTTGGGGCATTTTGTACACCCTGATGGGCATTGCGTCCTATCTGGTCTGCGTCCGGCGGGAGGATGTCCTGTCCACCGGGGCCATGAAGTACTACGGGGTGCAGCTGGCCTTCAACTTTCTGTGGACGCTGATCTTTTTCCGGTTTGAGGCCTTTTTGCTGGCCTTCTGCTGGCTGCTGGCCCTGTGGGTGCTGATTTTGGCCACCACCCTGCGCTTCGGCCGGGTGAAGCCGGCGGCGGGATGGCTGATGGTCCCCTATCTGGTCTGGGTCAGCTTTGCCGGATATCTCAATTTCGGCATCTGGCTGCTGAACCGGCAGGGCTAGGACTCCAGAGGCTCCAGCCTGGCCTTGAAGCTGATGGACCGGGGGGTAGACATGGAGTCAAACAGCACCAGGTGGGCCAGGCGGTCCTGGTCTACCCCCTGGACGGTGCCGGGGCCGAAGATGGCATGGCGCACCCGGGTGCCCGGGGCCAGGGTCTGCAGCCGTTCGGGCAGGAAGCGCTCGGTTTGGGCGATATAGGCCCGGGCCTCCGCAATCAGGCCCTCCTGCCGGGGACGGGTGTACTCCAGCAGGGCGTCGTCAATGTCCAGCAGGAACCTGGAGGGATACCGGGGCGAGCCGTCATGGCTGCGGCCCCCGGCCTCGGACAGGAAGAGGGCCTGCTCGGCCCGGGTCATGGCCACAAAGGCCAGGCGGCGCTCCTCCTCCATGGCCTGGAGGGTAGCGGTCTTTCGGGAGGGGAAGACCCCCTCGTTCATGCCCAGGAGGAACACATAGGGGAATTCCAGGCCCTTGGCCGCGTGGACGGTCATGAGCCGGACCCGGTCCCCCCGCTCCTCCAGGTCGGTGTTGGTAAACAGAGCCACGTGGGCCAGATAGTGGGGCAGGGTCAGCTCCTCGCCGCAGGTGGTTTCAAACTCGTACACCGACTGGCGCAGCTCCGCCAGGTTGTCCAGCCGCTCCTGGCTGCCCTCGGTCCGCAGCATCTGTTCATACCCGCTCTTGTCCAGGATATCTGACAGCAGCTCGGATATCGGACGTCCTGCATAGTCGGCGGAAAAACGGTCGATCAGCTTTACAAATGCCGCTGCCTTTGTCCTCTGGAAGATCTCCTGGTCCAGGTTCTCCTTCAAGGCCTGATAAAGGCTGCAGCCCTTCTCTGCCGCGTATTCCTGCAGAAAACGCATTCTTCTCTCGCCAAGATTGCGTTTGGGTACATTGGCGATCCGGAGAAATGAGAGGTCGTCTGCAAAGGCGATCATACGGAGATAGCAGAGCGCATCCTTGATCTCCATCCTGCCAAAGAAGGGAACGCCGCTGTAGATCGTAAAGGGAAGCTCCTGTTTCATGAAGACCTCTTCCAGCGTTCTGGTGACATAGTGGGCCCGGTAGAGGACCGTGATGTCCCTGAAGGGCACACCGGCATCGTGCAGGCGCAGGATCTCCCCGGCGATCCATTCCGCCTCTTTTTTCGGAGTATCCGAAAAGAAGCAGACCGTCTTCTCACCATCCGGCAGCATGGGGATCAGCTCCTTGGGGATCCGGCTGCGGTTCTTTTCGATCAGACTGTTCGCTGTCTGCAGGATCTGGGGAGCAGATCGGTAATTCTGCATCATCATGATCGTCCGGACATCCGGAAAATGCCGGTCAAAATCATTTAGGAAGGCCACGTTCGCCCCCCGCCACGTATAGATCGTCTGATCCGGATCGCCCACGATGAACAGGTTTTTGTGCCAGCCGCAGAGCACCCGCATCAGATCGTACTGGAGCTGGTCGATATCCTGAAACTCATCGATCATGATATACTCCAGCCTCTGCTGCCACTTGAGGCGGATCTCCTCGTTCTGTTCAAAAATGTACAGGGTAAACTTGATCAGGTCGTTATAATCCAGACCAAAGCACTTTTTTTCCTGGTAGAGGTAGCCGTAAAAGATGATGTCCATCACCTCTGCCGCCTCCATATACTTCCTGTGCAGTACTTCGATAGACATGCCGATCATGTCCAGATAATAGTCCGGGTGTTTCAGGAGCTTATAGATCTCGATCTGGTCGCGGGCCTGGCTGAAGGTCATATCCCGCAGCGTCAGCCCCCTCTCTTCGTAGATGATCTTCAGCATAGAATCGATGTCGGAATTGTCCAGGACCAGAAAACTTTTTGGATAGGATACCGCGTAGCTGTCCTCCTGAAGGACGGAAACGCAGAAGCCGTGGAAGGTGTTGACATAGCCGGTATCGTTGTCCCCGGTCAGATTGTGGATCCGCTGGCGCATCTCGTTTGCCGCCTTGTTGGTAAAGGTCACACACAGGATATTTCCGGGCATGATGCCCAGCTCATTTACCAGATAGGCAAATCGGCGCGACAGGGCGCGCGTCTTGCCGGATCCTGCTCCTGCGATCACGCGGACAAAGCCTTCTGTCGTCGTGACAGCTTCCTTCTGGGCATCGTTCAGACCTTCCAGAAGATCGCCGCCCTCTGGCAGCATATCGTCCATATCCTCCGCTTCTGCCGCCTCTGCTCTTATTCTGTCCAGCTCCATGCCTCTTCCTCCTGCCTGTCCGGATCTGCACACCGACCGGAAATCTTCTCGTACATATGTTCTGTTTTATTTTAAGAGAAAGATGCCGCTATGTCAATACACCGGACAGGCCGGAGCAGGCAAATAAAAGAGCTGTCACACCAGACCGCGGATACATCACCCATTCCAAAAGGAAAGGCTTCCGCTCTGCGGATATCCTCTTCGGTATGGCGTGTACTGTTCTGCCTGGTACGGCAGCTCTCTCAAAAAACCTTCCGTATGCCAGCCCCGCCTTCTGCAAGGGCTGCGGTCATATTCTCTTAGTCTGCCAGTGCCTGTCTGAGATCATCGATGATGTCATCCACGTTCTCAATGCCCACAGACAGTCTGACCAGATCTGCCGGAACGCCGGCAGCAGCCAGTTCCTCGTCCGTCATCTGACGATGGGTAGAGGATGCCGGGTGAAGGACGCAGGTATGAGCATCTGCCACATGGGTGGCGATGATGGCGACCTGAAGCTTCTTCATAAATTTCTCCGCCGCGGGTCTGCCGCCCTTAATTCCAAAGGAAATGACGCCGCAGGTGCCGTTCGGCATATATTTCTTCGCCAGCTCATAATACTTATTGCCCGGAAGTCCCGGATAATTCACCCAGGCCACCTTCTCGTGCCCCTGCAGGAATTCGGCGGCCTTCAGGCCGTTTGCGCAGTGCACCGGCATACGGCAGGCCAGAGATTCCAGGCCCAGATTCAGCAGATATGCGTTCATCGGCGCCTGAATGGAGCCGAAGTCCCGCATCAGCTGTGCCGTGGCCTTGGTGATGAATGCGCCTTCCATTCCGAATTTCTCCGC
>DFIE01000165.1:0-479 GCA_002372735.1 Clostridiales bacterium UBA3705 | reverse complement strand
TTGTCCGCGTGGGCCATCCAGTCAAACTTTCCGCCGTCCACGATAGCGCCGCCCACTGCCGCGTCATGGCCGTCCATGTACTTGGTGGTGGAGTGGGTCACGATATCGCAGCCCCACTCGATGGGACGGCAGTTGATGGGGGTAGCGAAGGTATTGTCCACAATCAGGGGCACGCCGTGGGCGTGAGCCGCCTTTGCGAAGCGCTCGATATCAAAGACCGTGAGCGCCGGGTTCGCGATGGTCTCGCCGAATACAGCCTTGGTGTTGGGACGGAACGCCGCCTCCAGCTCCTCGTCGCTGCAGTCCGGATCAACGAAGGTAAAGTCGATGCCCATCTTCTTCATGGTCACATTGAACAGGTTGTAGGTACCGCCGTAGATGGCGCTGGCGGATACGATATGGTCGCCGCAGTTTGCGATGTTAAAGATGGCGAAGAAGTTCGCCGCCTGGCCGGACGATGTGAGCATGCCCGCGGTACC
>DFIE01000183.1 GCA_002372735.1 Clostridiales bacterium UBA3705 | reverse complement strand
TCGTTGGTGGCGCTGCCGCCGATGGCAATGGCCAGCTCCCGGAAGCCCTGGTCCAGGGCGTGGCGGATCAGCTCGCCGGTGCCGTAGCTGGTGGTGTGCAGGGGGTTGCGCTTCTCCATGGGCACCAGGGGCAGGCCGGAGGCCGCCGCCATCTCAATCACCGCCCGGTTGTCGTCCAGCTTGCCGTAGCGGGCGGTGCGCCGCTCCATCAGCGGGCCGTACACCTGGGTCTCGATCCACTGGCCGTGTTCGGCTGCCACCACGGCGTCTGTGGTGCCCTCGCCGCCGTCCGCCACGGGCACGCCGCTGTATTCAATGTCGGGGCCGAAGACGTCCTTGGCGGCTCTGGCCAGCAGAGCCACGGTCTGCTCGCTGGAGAGGGTGCCCTTAAAGGAATCCGATGCGAATAAGAATTTCATGGGGGGACCTCCTGTGTTTTTTTTGTAAGTTTATGATAGCAAAAAAAGTAAGAATATGATATAGTACAGATACCAAGAATCGACAGAAAATTACGTCAGTATTTGGCATATAAACCAAGGAGGACCTATGGTCGCCCAGGCGGACCGGCTGGCCCTGCGGCAGGCCCAGTCCCCCGCAGAGTCGGAGCCGGCGCCTGCCGCCCTCCCGGCGGAGACCCGACCCGAAACCCCATCCGGACCCAAAGAAAGGAGGAGCTGCCATGCTGAACGAAAGCCTGATTTCCCTGCGCCTGCCCTATCCCGGCCGGGAGGACCGGCTGGTCCGGGTCTATCTGCCCCCCAGGACCCCGGACCAGACCCTGCCGGTGATCTACATGACCGACGGGCAGAACCTGTTTGACCGGCAGACCTCCACCTTCGGCTGCTGGTACACCCGTGAGACCATCCGGGACCACCTGGCCGAAACCGGCCGGGGGGCGGCGGTGGTGGGCATCCACAACGACAACCCTCTGCGCAGCAGTGAGCTCACCCCGGCCGAAATCGGCCCCCTGGCGGTGCCCCCCGGGCTGCGGGAGGAGTTCACCCCCCGGGGAGAGACCTTTGATGACTTTTTGGTCCACACCGTGCTGCCCGCAGTGGAGGCCCGCTTCCCCGTCCGCCGGGACAGGGCCGGCCGGGCGGTTTGCGGCAGCTCCTCCGGGGGCCTGATGGCCTTTTACACCGCCCTGCGCCACCCGGCGCTGTTCGGGGCGGCGGGGGTGCTGTCCCCGGCCTTTCTGCTCTACGCCCCGGCGGACCTGGAGCGCTGGATCAGGGCCCGGGCGGGGCAGGAGGTCCCGGACCTGTATCTCTACACCGGCGCCGGGGACGCGCTGGAGCAGGACATCCACGCCAGCTTTCTCACCACCTGCCGGGTGCTGGAGGACTGCTGGCCCCAAGACCGGCAGACCTGCAGCGTCCGGCCGGACCAGCCCCACCACGAGCGGGCCTGGCGCCCGGAGTTCGGGGCATTTCTGGACAGATTTTTGGGGGAATAATCAAACAGGCGCCCGCGGAACTCCGCGGGCGCCTGTTTGCGTCCGGTTATTCTCCGGCCAGCTCCTCCAAGAGCTGCTTCAGGGAGGCGGCATCCTGGTCCTCGGGCGGGTCCACGCTGCGCCTGGTCCCGCTATGGCCGGCGGGATTCGGGCTGCCGGGTTTCAGGAAGGTGGATTTCACCGTGGTGCGGGTGTCCAGCCGGCTGCTGCTTGCCCCCTGGTTTTTGGGTACCGGCGGCCGCAGGGCGGACGCCCCCCCAGGGGGTGCAGGGGCCTTTTTGGGCGTGGAGGGCCCCACAGGGGTCTTGGCGGGCTGGGCGCCGTCGTCCTTTAAATTTTTCCCGGTGTAAAAATACTTCTTATCCATGGCGTTCTCCTGCCTGTTGCTTGATGAATGGAGGGATTTACTCCGGCTTGCGGTTGTACTCGCCCAGACCGGTGTCGCACTCGGCGTAGATGTCCCGGCAGTCGGTCAGGGTGTCGCACATCAGCTTCAGGATGTCGTAAATCCCGGTGATATTGGTTTTCACGGTTCTGGCGTCCTGGGCAAAGGCGTTGGCGCCCCGGCCCTGCCAGTTGCGGAGCAGGGTGCTCACGATCCGGTCGTACTCCTGGTTCAGCTCGTCATAGGTCCGGATCAGGCTGTCCTTCTTTGCAATGGCGTTGTTGAAGGCCTTGGCGTCCAAAAGATGGCATTCACTCATAATGATTCCCTCACTGGCATTTGATCAGTTTCAGCTTAGTGAGCTCGTCGGCCTCCACGTCGTAGCAGTAGCCGTCGCCCACGGTACACTTGGCGTATTCCGCCTTCAGCTCCCGGGCGTCCATCTCGCCAAAGACGGACTTGTTGCCCTTGTCGTTCACAAACTCGCCGATGTTGTCCAGCAAAAAGGCCACGCTGACAGAGTGGTTGAAGGGATCCCGGACCTCCGGGGCGGAGAAGCTCCGCACGTCGGTGAACAGGAAGAGGTAATCCCTGGCCTCGGCGTTGCCGATCATCTCCGGGATCCAGTCCCGCATCAGGTAGGTGGCGTCCACCGAGGACTGATACAGGGACTTGCTCTGCAGCACAAACACGGTGAAGGGAGTGTCCGGCGAGATGGGGGACTCCACCGGCAGCGGCGGCACCTGTTTTTTGGTGGCCCGCAGCGACCGCTTGCCGCCGTAGCCGTTCTCGGTCAGATAATCCCGGAAGGCGTCCACTCCGGTGAGATACACGTGGTTGGCAAACATGCCGTCCCGCTGCTGGGTAAAGGGGAGCAGCTGCTTTCTGCCGTCGTCCAAAAAGACGAACCGGGCCTCGGGCCGCAGCAGGCGCACCCCGGTGAGCAGCCGCCGCAGCAGATTGGTCTTGCCAAACTGCCGCTTGCCGTAGATGGCCACGCACCGGCTCTGGCCGATGTCCACCTCCACGGGCTTGTGCTCGTAGTAGTCCAGCCCCACCAGGATCTGCCTGCCGTGCTGCAGACCCCGGATGGGCCCGCAGGCGCTGGCGGCCAGGTTTTCGGGGGTGAGCTCGCTGTCAAACCGCAGCAGCCGGTCCTCCGGCCGGATGGACACCGGCTGCTCCAGCAGCTGCTGCAGCTCCGGGGCGTTGTCCCGGGCAAAGGGCACAAAGCACTGGAACTCGTAGACCTCAGAGTCCAGGTTCACCAGGCCCCGGCCGGGCAGCCGCATGGGCTTGGCCGCGGCGGTGTTGAAGATTTCCATGTAGTTGTCCGCGGGCATCTCAAAGGCCACCTTCTGGCCAAAGTTGGCCATCAGCCGCCCGGTGCCGGCGGTGTCGTTGGCGGTGACCACCACGCACAGGCCCTTGGAAAGGCCGTCTCTGCACAGGTGGAGCAGCCGGTCCTGGTAGGCGGAATACCGCTCGTCGGCCAGGAAGGAGCTGAGATTTTCGATGATCAGCATCAGGTGGGGCGGGCAGGCCTCGGGGTGCTCCTGGGCCATGGTGAGGAAGCTGGAGCTGCCCAGCTGCCGGGCGTTTTCCGCCAGGCGGCGCTCCAGGGCCTTGAACACCCGCTTGATGTTCTCCTCGTTGGAGTTGTCAAAGCAGGCGCACACCCGGGGCAGCCGGCTGTAGGGGCCCAGGTTGCCGCCAAAATCGATGATGTAGACGTGCTCTTCAATGGCGGGGTTGGGCACCTGGTGCAGCCGGACCAGCAGGGTTTTGACAAAGGTGGTCTTGCCGCTCATGGGCCCGCCGAAGACGGCGATGTTGCTCCGGTAGGGGGAGAGATAGAGGATGGGCTGCTCCTGGGTTTGGGGGGAGTCATACACGCCCATGGGAATTTTCATGCCGTGGCCTCCTCTCTCTGCTTGCCCAGATCCACCACGTTGTGGTTTTCATCCAGCATAATATGGGTGGGCAGGGGGGCCCGGAACACCACATGGGGGGCACAGAGCCGGTCGGCCTGGGCCTGGTAGACCCGGCAGATGGCGGCGGTGATGGCCTCCAGCTGGGTGTGGAGCTTGCCCTGCTTTTTCAGCTCCAGCCGCTGGGCCAGCAGCTTGCGGTTGTCCTTGTTGGACCGGTAGAAGGTGGTGTAGGCCCCGGACTTGCTGGCCAGGGTCAGCTCCACAGGCACGTCCACCGTGGTCTCGCAGCCGGAGTAGCCGGACTGGAAGTATTCAAACTTGGAGCCCGTGCCCACCAGCAGGTAGGCCCGGCCATTGCCCGGCATATAGGGGGAGGCGGCCAGCTCCGTGCCGATCATGTCCTTGGAGGCCTGCTTGGTGGCCACCTTCAAACACAGGCGGGCCCGGGAGTTCACACGGATGTCCTCGGTGATGGCGCCCTCGATGTTCTGGGAGATCAGAATGATGTGGAAGCCCAGGCTTCGGCCCACCCGGGCGATGGTGGTGATCTCGCCCATAAAGTCGATGTCGCTGTTCTCGTTGGAGAAGCGCTTGAGCTCGGTAAACTCGTCCACCACCAAAATCAGGTGGGACAGCCGGTTGGTCCGGGCAGTCTGGCGGATCTGCTCGGCCTCGGCGCCGGTGATGTGCTTCTGCTCCAAAAAGGCGTCGATGTCCTCGCAGGCGGAGATGTAGGCGTCCAGGCTGTCTACGTGCAGGCGGTTGAGCAGCAGCTTGCGCCGCTTGATCTCCGCGGCCATGGCGTTGAGGAACCGGCGGAGCATATACTCCGCGCCGGTGCCGTTCTCATCGCCGTCCACGTCGGTCACGGTGCCCACCACGTGGGGCAGGTGGCCCAGCCGCTTGGTAAAGCCGCCGCCCTTCATATCCACCAGCAGCAGATTCAGCTCATCCGGCCGGTAGTACATACACAGCCCCAGCAGCAGGGTGATAATGGTCTCCGACTTGCCAGAGCCCGTGGTGCCGGCCACCAGCATATGGGGGCCGTCGCCCTTCTCGTGCAGATCCAGCCAGGCAATGCCGTTTTCGGTTTTGCCCAGGGGGATCCGCAGGGATTCGGTGACGCTGGGGATGCTCCGCTTGCCCTCCAGGCCCCAGTTGTCCATGACAATCCGGCCCAGGTCGCCCCCCGCGGGGTTCAGCAGGTCAAAGCTGCTGACGGTGGAGGGCACCTTGCCGTTTTGGGCAATCTGGGCGTAGTACACCGAGGAGAAGAACCGCAGCGCCCGGGCGGATTTTTGGGTGAAGGAGAGGAACTGCTCCTGCAGGGCGGCGGGACTGTTGATGTTGGGGTACCAGAACCGCTGGCCCGCGTTGGCGTCGGACCGGGGCACCAGAGAGAAGCCCTGGCTCCGGAAGAACACCGTGTCGTCGCAGTAGGCGGGCAGATATTCTTGAAAGGGCACCGCAAACACGAAGCTGAGCCCCAGGTTGTCGGGGGCCTCCTCCCCCTCGGGGGGCTCGGGGAGGAACTCGGCAAAGGCGTGCTCCTTCAGCCCGTACTCCTCATAGATCACCATGACGATGTGGGGGGTGGGGGCGGCCTCCTGCTCGGCGGCGGCCTTGCGGCTGTTCATCAGCGTGAGCAGGCTGCTCATCACCAGGCCGGCGCTCTGGGCGTCAAAGACGAACTGGGACTTGTCGGAAAACAGGCCCCGGAAGTGGGGCATAAACTTGTAGCGGTTGATGGTGGTCTCAATCCCGGTCCAGGTTTTCTGGGGCGGGAAGAACATGATAAACTGCAGATTCTCCGGGGAGTGGTAGTAGCACAGCTCCAGGATCATTCTGGACAGGAAGTAGTGGGACGGGGCCACGCCGCTGGCGATGTCCCGGTCCACCACGCCCAGGGCGCCCTTTCGCTTCAGACTGTACAGCAGCGGGGCGCTGGGCAGATATTTGTAGGCCTCTGAAATCTCAGTGGGCAGGTCGCAGAGATTCTTGTTCCCCTGGGCGGAGGCGTCCGGCTCTCCGGCCAGGCTGATGCGGATATGGTCCGCCCCGGCGGGGTCCCGCTCCACGCGGAAGAAGGCGTCGGAATAGATCTCCTCCTTGGCGCTGCCCTGGATGGGGAAGGGGTTCTCCACCCGGTCAGACAGGCCGATGCGGAAGGTGAGGAAGTCCTCGTCCTGGGGCGCCCGGCTGTAAATGCTGCCGCTGAGTCCGTAAATGCCTTTGTCGTCGTGTTCAATCAGTGTCAGTACGTCGGGGTATTGCTCACCCAGGGCCCGGGTGTCCTCCGCCTGGCGCTGGCGGATGCGGGCAATCAGACCGTCCACGTAATTCTGGTACTGTTCCCGCCAGGCTTTCAGGTCGGCGGCGAATTCTTTTTTCTGCCTGCGGAAGTTCAGGGCGGTGGTGATCAGGGCGGTGATGCCCATGGCGCCGCTCAGGGCAATCATGGCCAGGCCCGAGGAGGAGCTGTTGCTCATCAGCACCCCCCGCACCAGCATCAGCACGCCCATGGTGAGCAGGGAGGGCAGCAGGGTGGCCAGCAGGTTGGACTTGGGCTTTTTGGGGTGCTCCGTGGGGGAGAGAATCTCCACCGGGGTGTCGTCCAGCCTGGACAGCTGCCGGGAGCTGATGTTGTACTCCGGGAAGCTGATCCGGTTTTGGAACCGGGGGTTGAAGGCCTCAATCACGTTGGTGGTGTCCAGCATACCCTGGGGCACAAAGCTGCCGGTGAGATCAAAGATGATCCGGGTGGAGGTGATAAAGCCCAGGTCGCAGATGGGCTTGGTCAGCTCGTCCACATAGAACAGGGGGCGCTCCTTGCCCTTCACCCAGTGCTCGGCCCGGGTGCTGTGGTAGGAGGTGAAGGTGACGTGGGTCAGATACTGCCGGCCGCCGGGCTCGGTCTGGGTTTTGGCAATGCAGGCGGCATAGATGGACCGGCAGCGCTGGTAGATCTCCTGGTAGGCAGAGCTCTGCTCGGCCAGACGGCGCAGGCCGTACTTGACCCCCTCCAGCAGCTGGATCAGCTGCAGATCCCGCAGCACATACAGCTCCAGGTTATAGTGCTTGTACTTGGAATCTGGACCCAGCTCGGTAAATTGTACGCCGATGAGCAGCTTGTTGTTTTCCAAAATGATACCTCACAGCCTGTCAGGCGGGTGTGTTGGCGGGTTCTTCCTTGGGCTCCAGCGCCGGCAGCGGGGGGATGTCCAGGCTGTCCGGAAGGCGGACGGCGATCCGCTTGGCCTTCACCGGGGCCAGCTTGCCCAGGGGCATGGGGGTGGGCAGGTCAAAGACCGGCGCCTGCACAGGGGCGGGGGCCAGGGGCAGCGCCGGCAGCGGGGGCACCTGGGTGTCGGGCAGGGCAATTTTCCGGGGCGCCGCCTTGACGCCGGGGTGCAGGGCGGGGCAGACGGGGGCGTCCGCCCGGGGCAGATCCACCGGCGCCGCCACCGGCCCTGCCTGGGGCAGGGGGGAGAGGGCGGGCTTTGCCGCCGCCGGGAGCGGCCCGGTGGCAGCGTGCACCGCCGGGCAGCCCGGCACAGACAGATGGATGCCCGGCACCGGGGGCAGCTCTGCTGCGACGCCGGCAACTCCGGGGGCGGCCGGCGCAGCCAGGCGGATGCCCGGCACCGGGGGCAGGTCCACCTGCACCGGCGCACAGGCCGCCGCGCCCGGGGCAGTCAGGGCCACCCCGGGCACCTGGGGCAGGGCAGGGGCGGCAAGAGCCTGTGCCTGCCGGGTCGGGACCGGGAGCTGCACCGGGGTCACCCGGGGCACGTCCGCCTTTGGCAGGCTGCAGGCCGGCACAGCCAATTCAGGCAGCTGCACTCTGGCCGGGCCGGGCAGCGCCACCTGCACCGGGCTTACCTGTACCTGTGCCGCGGCGGGGAGCTGCAGGGCCTGGGCTGCGGGGGCCTGGACCGGGGAGAGGCCGATCTGCACCGGCGCCAGGGGGGGCAGCTGCCCTGGGGGCACCTGGGGCACCCGGGCCTGCACCGGCGCAGACTCCACCGGGGGCAGGGGCGCGGTGTGGACGGCAAGACGCTCCTCCGGCACGGCGGCGTCGGAGTAGCAGGTGCGCTTGCCTGTGAGGGTGGCAAACTCGCCCTTCAGGTTGAGCATGACCTCGGTCATCTCATAGGCGAAGAGGGCCTTGTGCGCCTCAATGTTGATGTTTTCCAGCTTGTTGTCAGGCTTGTTGTCCATCCGCGGCCTCCTGTGGTATCAGAGTATTGTTGGTGTGGTGCGGGCGCTCAGCCGCCCAGAGAGGTGGGGATGTTGCTGCCGATCTCGGTGTCGGCGTTCTCCATCTGGGTGGCGTTGGCCTCCAGCAGCTCAGATAGGGCCTGCAGCAGCTTGGGCACGGTGTCACGGGTGTACTCCATCACGGGGCCGGTGATAAAGCGGTGCATGGCGTCTCTGGTGGGGCCCTCCCAACCGGTCATGGCGCCGGTCATATCCTCCTCAAAGGTGGAGGCGGCGGAGGCGTAACGGGTGCCGATGTCGTTGATCTGGCCGGCGACTCTTCTCATCTCATCAAAGTTATAGACATAATCTGCCATGGTAGTAATCTCCTTTACAAATTCATCGGGTCAGTGGGAACTCAGGCGCCGGGGTTGCGGTTGTTGTCGCCCAGCTGGGGATCCACGGTATCCAGCAGGTTGGTCTGGATGCTCTCCAGCATGGACTTGATGCCGGCGGAGAGAGAGGAGGCGGGGGTGGTCAGGTTGTCGGTCAGGGCGGGCTTGACGTTGGTGTTGAAGAACTCCCGGTAGCCGTCGGCGGCATCGCCCACAAAGTCCTTGCCCAGCAGGCCGTTCAGCAGGCCCTCCAGCTCCTGGTACAGGCCGTTGGCGGTGTTGACGTACTTGTCCACCGCGGCCAGGGAGTTGCTGATGATTGCATGCGTCAGAATGGATGACATGGCATTTTTCTCCTTTTTTTAAAGATCGATGGATTGAATATGCGATTGCAGGGAGTTATACTCCCGGAATACGGAGTCATAGGCCTGCCGGGAATCCCGCAGGGTGGCGGAGATGTGGTCCAGCACCAGCTTTTGGTCGTCCAGGGGGGCGAAGAGGTTTCTCTCGCAGGAGGCGATGAATTTCCTGCCGGCGGGGGTGTCGTAGCCGGTTTTCAGGGTGTTGATCATCTCCTCCACATCCCGGCGCAGCTGCTCCAGCCGGCCGCTCAGGGCTTCAAAGTCGGCGGCGGCGGTGGCAAAGGCCTGGTCGTCCAGGACGATGTCCTGGTTAAAGGGGGAAAAGGAAATACTCATAACAGCTCACCACGCAATCTGCACCCGGTCAGACCCGGCAGCTGTCGATGTACCGGGTCAGGGCGTCGGCGTCGGCCTGGGGCAGCAGGTTGGCCAGCTCCCTGGCCTTTTCCGTCTGGCCGGACTCGGCGTACAGCCTGCCCCGGAAGATCACCGCCAGGGAGTCGGAGGGGTCGGCAAACAGCCGGCTGCGGAAGAAGGCCAGGGTCTCGGCATACAGCCGGTCGGTCTTTTCGCAGCTGCCCAGCAGCTTCCGGGTAATCAGGGCCTGGGTATAGCGGCCGTAGTAGTTGTAGTAGCGGTTTTCGCTGGTGCGCAGCACCCGGGCAAAGGGCTCCGCCCCGGCAAAGTCGTCCTTGCCCAGGAAGCAGGAGAGCAGGTCAAAGTAGACCTTCTCCCGCACCTCCAGGGCGATCTCCCGTCCGGCGGGGGCCTGGGGGGCG
This sequence comes from Clostridiales bacterium UBA3705, assembly GCA_002372735.1. The sequence goes on along the minus strand of DFIE01000183.1, from coordinate 8,352 downwards.
GCCTGGGGGGCGGCCTCGGCCTTGGCGGGCATCAGCACGTCAAAGGCGGCCTCGTCATACTGGGGCACCAGGTTGCCGTTTTCGTCATAGGCCATCTCGGCATACATGCCCAGGTCGGCGTCCAGGGCGCCGATGTCAATGTACTGCTGCACCAGCTCCAGATCCGCGTCGATCATGGCCTCCAGCTCCTCGGGGGTGAGCTCGCCGTGGTGGCTCTGGGCGGCGGTGGCGGGCTTGCTCAGCTGGGCGGGGGCGTTTTCCAGCACCGTGCGCAGGCAGGCGATGGCCCGGTCGTACTGCTCGTCCTTTTGCAGCAGCTCCGCCAGGGTGATCAGGAAGGCGTCTCTGGTCTCGGGGGCCATGGGGGTCTCGGCCAGACGGGTCTTCAGCAGGTCGGTGGCCTGGTCCAGCCGCTGGCGGCGCTCCTGGGGCCGGGCGTCGGCCATGGCGCTGTACAGGCTGGCCAGCTGGGTGTCCAGGGTGAGCCGGTCCCGGTCGGAGAGCTCGGCATAGGCCCGGGCGTCGGAGAGCACCTTTTCGGCGGTGTCGTACTTGTGCCCGGCCATCAGCACGCTGAAGTAGGTCATGTAGGCCCGGAAGGAGGTGGGCTGTATGGCGCAGAGCTGGGCGGCGCAGATCTCGGCCTGGTCGGTGTCCTGGGCGGCCAGATACAGCTTCAGCTTTTCGGAGATCAGATCCGGGCTCAGGGACAGGCTGCCGTCAGGGTCGGCGTCCTCACACTTGCGGAAGTAGGCCAGCGCGGCTTTGATGTCCTGCCTGGCGCTGCACAGCAGGGCCATTTGGTAGTACAGCCGGGGGGTCACCCGGTCAGAGCAGCCCAGCCGCTCGGCGGCCACATAGTTTTCAAAGGCGCCGGCGTAATCCTGGCGGAAGAAGCAGGCGTTGGCGTAGTTGAAGGCGTTGTCCCCGTTGTTGGGGTCCAGCTCCTTGGCGGTGGAGAAGTACCGCAGCGCGTCCTCAAACCGCCCCAGCGACACGCAGACGGCCCCTGCCCGCGACAGGCAGAACAGGTCCTCCGGTGCCAGCGCCAGGGCCTTTTGATACCACTCCAGGGCAATGTCGTATTTCCGGTTGGCGAACGCCGCCTCGGCGTTCATGCGGGCTTCTTGCAGTTGCAGTTCGTTTTGTGCCATTGCTTGCCTCCTTTATCTTGTCCCATAGGGATGGTTCAGGAATTGCAGGAATTCCCGGTTTTGGTATTGCTTGGCCCACTGCAGCAGGTTGCAGTTGGGTATGGCGGCGGTGCGATAGGTCTGCACCAGGTCCTTTCTGGCACGGTAGAGCGCTGCGGCCACCCGGTTCTGCCCCCGGGCCACCGCCACAAACAGGGGGTTGACCCGGGCCTCCTCGCTGTGCAGGGGGATCCCCCGGTCAATCAGGGCCAGGGCCGTGGTCTCCATCCCGGCGTCGATGGCCCGCAGCAGCTCGTCGCCCTCAAACCGGGCCAGGTCGATGCCGGCCTCCAGGCACCACTGGGCCATGTCCTCCCGGCGGGCGGCAATGGCCTCGCCCAGCAGCGAGCCGTTCAGGGTGACCAGCTCCAGCACCGGGCTTGCCCGGTGCAGCCGGTCCAGATCCATGACCTGGCCGCTGCGGATCACCGATGCGGCCTCCTCTGCCCGGGCCCGGAGCTCGGGCCTGGCGCCCCACAGATGGGCCTCATCATACCGGGCCAGATAGTCCCGGTAGGCCGGGCCGTCGGAAAAGGCGCCGTACAGCACCGCGTCCACAAAGGCCTGGGGCGGCTGGTAGCAGCCCTCCAGCAGGTCGGCCACCAGCTGGTTGGGGGCGGCGTACACCGTGCCCTCGGGGCCGATGATCCGCATTTCCGCAAAGCCCAGGGTGTAGGCCTTGCCGTTCAGGGTAAGGGGACGGAAGCTGCCGCCCCGGATCATGTTCACCGGATGCTCTAAAAATCCGGCCAGCTTCCGGATCAGGGGGGAGTCTGCCTCCCACGCCGGGGCGCTGCCCGGCCCCGTGGGACAGAAGCCGATGTTTACGGCGTTTTCATAGTGGAAGCGCCGGTAGTAGGTAAAATCCTGGTAATACACCGCGTTGTCCTCCTGTTACAGCAGTTTGAAAATGTCCTTGATCACAAAGCTCCGCTCGCTGAAGCACCAGGCGCAAATCACGTTTTTGCCGCTCTTGAAGATCTCGTTCATGGCGGGCATGTTGTAGCCCGTGGCCATGCCGCTGGCATCCAGACCGGTTATCACGTTCTGGATGTTGACCACCTGGACGTTGGAGTAGTTCTGGAAGGAGGCCAAGTCCTCCAGATAGAAGTCATAGCCGGGGGGAGGCCCCATAAAAGAGAGCTGGCCCGCGGTGCCGCCGTGGGTGCCGCTCAGGACAATGTACTGCTGGTTGGGGTCGATGTTCAGGGAGGCCACGCCGTTTGCGGTGACCGGGTCCGCCGAGACGGTGATCTCGCCGCCGTATGGATTCTTGTAGTTGTAGAAATGGTTGGTGGACTGGTCGTTCAGCAGGTTCCGGTCGATGGCGCTGTCCGCCCCGGGCTGGTAGTCCGACAGGAAGGAGATGTGGGTGCCGTTTACAAAGTCGCCGCCGGAGCCGGTGGTGATGTTGTGCATGGCAATCTTGGCCTGCTGGGGGGTGATATGGTGGAAGGAGTTGTACAGGCTGCCCACGGAGTAGGCCAGGTTGGACACGGTGCTCACAATGTTCAGCCCCTTCTTCCAGGCCTGGAAGGTGGGGTCGTCGATCTCACACCAGATGTCAACGACGTTCAAGGTGGTGGCGGCCACCGTGGAGACCACGGCCACCACCGCCACCGCCCCGCTGATTGCGGCGGCAGCCCCCGCAGACAGGCCCAAAGAGCCCAGCAGGAAGATCAGCGCCCCTCCGCCGGAGGCCACCACCGCGGCAATGGCCAGCACGGCGCCTGCCACCACCAGGATGGTGTCGATGATCTTTTTGTGTTCCTCGTAGAATTTGACCAGGCCGTCCCAGCCCTTTTTCAGGGTGTCCTTGGTCCAGTTCCAGGCGGCCTCCACGCCCTCGGCGAAGTCCTCGCCCCGGTCGCAGAGCCAATCCCAGGCCTTTTCCAGGTGGCTGCGGTCGTCGGTGGGCGGGGGCGTGGGCCGCAGCCAGGGGTGCATCTGATAGAAGGACTCTTTGTTTTGCCGCACCTGGGCGGCCACCTGCTGGTCCACCCGGATGGCCAGGTCCAAAAAGTCGTTGGTCTTTTGGGCTACCTGTACGGCGGCCTCCTTCCGGGCGGTCTCGGTGGCGATGCGGTCGCTGATGTAGTCAAAGGCGTCGCCCAGATCGCCCACGCCGCCGCTGAGACTGGCGGTGGCCTTGGTCACCGCCTGGAAGCTGGAAATGATTTTTTCCGTGTCGGAGACAAAACTGTTCAGGTTATGCTGCAGCTCCAGAATGGCGAGTCCGCCGCTGAGGCCGCCGGCGTTGAGTTCAATGTGCATAGGCTGCCGTCTCCTTTATAAAATAATGTGCATAGGCGGGGGTCTCCTTTTGCCTGGGGGCTGTCAGCCGCCCATATAGGGCTTGTAGTGGTTCATCTCGTAGGACGCGCCGTTCATCACCCGCCGCAGGGCGGACTGGGCCGCGTCGCAGGCCTGGATGTTTTTGGCCAGGGTGGCAATCTGGGCGGCCAGGGAGGCCAGCTGACTGTTGATCTGCTGGATGCTCTGCTCCAGCCGGACGGCCTCGTTTTTGTAGCTCTGCAATGCGGCGGCGGACCTGGGGTCGCCCTCCACAGTGGGCACGCCCAGGGCGGCCTCCAGGCTGGTGGCGGGGGTGTCGCAGCGGATGCTCTTGCGGTAGCTGTCGTCCAGCTTCCGCAGGGTGCGGGTGCCGTCGGCGATGGCCTCGGGCACGTTGGTGGAAAACCAGCCCCCGCTGCCCTCCAGCATTTTTACAATCTTTTGGATGCCCTCCAGCCGCTTTTCAAAGTTCAGCTTCTGGCTGGCCAGATTGGCCTGCTGGGCCACAGCGCTGCGCTGCGCGGCGCGGTAGTTGTCCTCCTGCCGCTGAGAGGCCCGGAGCTGGGAGGCCGCGTCTGCGTATTTGTTTTTGTTGGCGGTATAGGCATCGGTTGCCTCATCCGGAGTGGGGTTGTACCATGACATAGCGCACGTTGAAAAAGGCGTCAGCGCACCCTTTCTCTCCTTCCCGGTGGATTTGGAAATTGATTCATCCAGATACCATAATTTTACACGTTGCCGCAGGAAATGTCAACTGCACTTTTGCCTGCGCAGTGCCACATTGTACGGAATTTTCAAGGCGGCCAGGCTGTTTTGCAGCTGCCTTTTACATTTCAATCTGCCGCCGGCTGGGGTGTGCCGCCCTGCCTGTCCGGCTCGGCCGGGGCGGCCGCCTGCAGGTGCAGCTCCCGGTAGGCGGAGGGGGACATGCCGTACTGCCGCTGAAAGGCCCGGTAAAAGCTGGAATAATCCCGGAAGCCCCAGGCCGCGTAGGCCTGGCTGATGGCGGTGCCGGCCTGGATGGACCGGCAGCAGGCGGCCAGCCGCTGCTTGGTGATATACTGGTGGACGCTGAGCCCCGTGTTCTGCTGAAACAGGTGGGCAATGTAATACTTGCTCAGGTAAAAGGCCTGGGCAATAGACTCCAGGGTCAGCTCCTGGGCCAGGTGGGTGTCAATGTAGCCGGTGATGGCCTCGTACCGGGAGACCCGCTCCGTCCCGGGGGCGGGGTTCTGCTGGCTGTACACCAGCCGGCTCAGATGGAGCATCAGGTCCGAAATCCCCAGCAGCATCTGCTCCTGCTTGCCAAAGCGGTCGGAGTGGATCTCGTCCAGCAGGGCAAAGAGCTTGCTGCGCAGGGTGTTAAAGGTGATGATGTCAAAGTGGAGCACATACTGCCCTGCCTCCTCCGCCGGGCGGAACAGATAGCGGTACTCCTCCGCCCGGTCAAACAGCGCCGCCCGGTACTCCCGGCTGAGCCAGAACACAAACCGCCGGTAGGGCACCGACCCGTCCAGCAGCCACAGCCGGTGGGACAGCCCCGGGGGCACCAGGACCACGTCCCCGATGGACAGCCGGTGGCGGGTGCCGGCCAGCTCCATCTCCACCGCCCCCTCCACAAAGAAGTACAGCTCGTAATAGTCATGGCTGTGGCTGCCCACGCTGCGGAAATTCACGTCGCTGTAGTAATACAGCTCGTAGTCTCTGGAGAGCATATATTGTCTTGTGTGAAACACAGAGGAACGCTGCTTCACGGGCCTCACCTCCTGCAATTGATTATAGCAAGTTTTGCAATGTTTGCAACAAAAAAAGCAATCGAAACGGCCAAAATTTTCGGGTATGATGCAATCAGAAAATCTAAAAAACAGGAGATGCGCACCATGAAACAGAACGTACTCAACACCAATCTGACCGGCAAGGTGGCCGTAGTCACCGGCGCAGGCGGCGTGCTCTGCTCCGCCTTTGCCAAGGATCTGGCCCGGGCGGGCGCCAAGGTGGCCCTGCTGGACCTGAACTACGAGGCGGCCAACCGCTTCGCCGAGGAAATCGTGGCCGAGGGCGGCTGCGCCAAGGCCTACAGCTGCAACGTGCTGGACAAGGACGTCTGCTATGCCGTGGCAGACCAGGTTCTGGCGGATCTGGGCCCCTGCGACATCCTGCTCAACGGCGCCGGCGGCAACAACCCCCGTGCCACCACCGACAAGGAGTATTTTGAGGTGGGCGACATCGACGGCGAGACCAAGTCCTTCTTTGACCTGGACAAGTCCGGCGTGGAGTTCGTCTTCAACCTGAACTTCATCGGCACCCTGATCCCCACCCAGGCCTTTGCCCGGCAGATGGTGGGCCGCGAGGGCTGCAACATTCTCAACATCAGCTCCATGAACGCCTACACCCCGCTCACCAAGATCCCCGCCTACTCCGGGGCCAAGGCTGCCATCTCCAACTTCACCCAGTGGCTGGCAGTGCACTTCTCCAAGGTGGGCATCCGGGTCAACGCCATTGCCCCCGGCTTCTTCTCCACCCAGCAGAACGCCAAGCTGCTCTGGAACGAGGACGGCACTCCCACTGCCCGCACCGGCAAGATCCTGGCCGCCACTCCCATGGGCCGCTTCGGCGATTCCGAGAAGGAGCTCACCGGCGCGGTGCTGTTCCTGCTGAACAACGAGGCCGCTTCCTTCATCACCGGCGTGACCCTTCCCATTGACGGCGGCTTCTCCGCCTATTCCGGCGTGTAAAAACAATTGAGAATCGAAACGGAAAATTGAACATGCATGAATTCCACCGTCGCGCAGCGACACATCAATTTTCCGTGTAACGATTCAGTCACCCCCTCCCTCGTAGGGGCGGATGCCCACATCCGCCCTTGTATCACGACAAAATCGGCAGGCAGGGCCGATGTAGGCATCGGCCCCTACGGGCGACTATATAGAATAGATACTTTTCCATTTGATAAGGAGTATGATTATGAGCAAGAAGTATGCCATTGCCTGCGTGACCAGCATGGGCCTGCGCATCACGCCGGAGCATCGCATGGCGGTGCAGAACAGCAATCTGTTTTATCTCCAGGCCACCTCTGCCGAGAGCAACGTGCTGAACATTGCCTCCTCTCTGGGCCGGGAGTGCCTGGTGCTCACCAAGTTTGTGGAGGGCTCTCCCATGGCGGATCTGATCAAGCGTCAGCTCCGTGCCCGGAACATCCGCTACGAGGGCAAAGAGGTTGCCCAGGACGGCCCCTGGGGCTATCGGCACCAGTTCAACATTGCAGACTCCGGCTTCGGCCTGCGGGCGCCCCGGGTCTGGAACGACCGCGCCGGCGAGGTGGGCCGCACCCTGGCCCCCGAGGACTTTGACATTGACCGGATCTTCGGCGCCGAGGGCGTGGGCATCCTGCATCTGTCCGGCCTGATTGCCGCCATGAGCGAGGACACCACCCGCACCTGCCTGGAGCTGGCCAAGGCGGCCAAGCGCTACGGCACCCTGGTGAGCTTTGACCTGAACTATCGTGCCTCCTTCTGGAAGGGCCGCGAGGAAGCGCTGTCCAAGGCCTTCCACGAAATTGCCTCTGTGGCGGATATCCTGGTGGGCAATGAAGAGGACTTCCAGCTCTGCCTGGGCTTCCAGGGCCCCGAGGCCGGCGGCAAGGAGCTCTCCTCCAAGATCGAGCGCTTCAAGGTGATGATCGACCAGGTCCGCGCCAAGTATCCCAACGCCCGGGCCTACGCCACCACCCTGCGCCAGGTGATCTCCGCCAACGAGCATCTCTGGGGCGCCATCCTGTGGGCTGACGGTCAGTGGTATGTGGAAGAGCCCCGTCCCATCCAGGTCATGGACCGCATCGGCGGCGGCGACGGCTTCTCCGGCGGCCTGCTCTACGGTGTGCTGAAGGACTGGGCCCCCGAAAAGTGGCTGCAGTTCGGCTGGGCCAGCGGCGTGCTGGCGGCCTCCAGTCTCAACGACTTCGCCGAGCCTGCCGACGAAAAGCAGGTCTGGGACATCTACAAGGGCAATGCCAGAGTGCAGCGCTGAAGCGATCGTTCAAATTGAAATTGCAGAGTGAAGGAGCATCATGGAATGAAACAAAAAGCTGATATCGGCCTCATCGGCCTGGCCGTCATGGGTGAAAACCTGGTCATGAACATGGAGTCCAAGGGCTTCACCGTGGCGGTATACAACCGCACCACCGCCAAGGTGGACAACTTCGTCAACGGCCGGGCTGCCGGCAAGCACATCATCGGCTGCCACTCCCTGGAGGAGCTGGTGGCAAACCTGGCCAAGCCCCGCAAGGTCTTTATGATGGTCAAGGCCGGCCAGGCCGTAGACTCTATGATCGAGCAGCTGCTGCCCCTGCTGGAGGACGGCGACATCCTCATTGACGGCGGCAACTCCCACTTCCCCGATACCATCCGCAGAACCCAGTATGTGGAATCCCAGGGCAAGCTCTACGTGGGCACCGGCGTGTCCGGCGGCGAGGAGGGCGCGCTCAAGGGCCCCAGCATGATGCCCGGCGGCAGCCCCGCTGCCTGGCCCTGCGTCAAGCCCATCTTCCAGGCCATCTGCGCCCATGTGGAGGACGGCGCTCCCTGCTGTGACTGGGTGGGCGAAAACGGCGCCGGCCACTTTGTCAAGATGGTCCACAACGGCATTGAGTACGGCGATATGCAGCTGATCTGCGAGGCCTACCAGCTGATGCGGGACCTGCTGGGCCTGTCTGACGACGAGATGCACGAGATCTTCACCCGGTGGAACAAGACCGAGCTGGACAGCTACCTCATCGAAATCACCCGGGACATCCTGGCCTACAAGGACACCGACGGCAGCCCCCTGGTGGAGAACATCCTGGACACCGCCGGCCAGAAGGGCACCG
>DFIE01000003.1:328-9070 GCA_002372735.1 Clostridiales bacterium UBA3705 | reverse complement strand
TCCTGCCGGAGACAGGGCGGCGGACAGGACTTGCCTGTCCGCCGCCGGAGGCCTGTGGGGCCCGGGGGATTACAGCCAATCGCCCTCCCAGGGCTGGATGCGCAGGGGCGGCTGCTCCAGCAGGGCCAGCTGGGCGGGGCTCAGATGCTTTTTGCGCACGATCACCTCGTAGACATACTCCCGGAAGTAGTGCTCGCTGCAGACAAAATAGCCCTTTCTGCCCACGTCCTCGCCCCAGCTGTTTTCAATCTTCCAGCGGTCGGGGCGGCCCTGGGCGTCAAAGTTGACCCCCACCAGGATCATAGCGTGGGTGGCAAAGCTGTCGTGGTACTCCAGCCGGTCGCCCTTGGACATGGTGAAGTCCACCCCGCCCATGAGGCCGGAGTAGTCCAGGCTGTCCGGGTCCCAGATGCCCTGCTGCCGGTCGCCCCAGGCGCCGGAGTCACAGCCGAACCACACGGGCTCGCCGTCACGCAGCTGGCGGATTGCCAGCTCCTCCATCTCCTCCACGGTGAGATTCAGATTGATCACGTCCCGGTTGGCCATGGAGCCCATGTAGTGGAACACATAGTGCAGGTTCATGGGCAGACCGTGGGTGGGATGGTTGGTGACGGTGATGTAGTCCTCCAGGCTGCCCCGGAGGAACTGGTCGTAGAAGTCCCGGCCGGTCAGGTCCCGGTGGATGTGATATTGGTTGTCCCTGTCCCGGTAGGCAAAGTCAAAGGCAGCGGGGGGCTCGCCAAAGGCGATGCACTCCATGCGGTAGATCTCCTCCAGCATGGCCTGCTTGGCGCTCTGGGGGTCCTCCTCCCGGGCAACCAAGCCCCGCAGCAGGGCGGCGTCCTTGCGCAGCAGGGTGTTGAGCAGCTTCAGGAAGGTCTCGGTGTGGGTGGACTGCCAGGTTTCCGGCATGGCGGTGGCGGGCACCACGCCGTATTTGGCCACCAGGTCGGTGGCCATGTCCCAGTAGCCCCCGTCCCCCACCCCGCCCAGGATGTACTCGTTCATCCGGTCGTTCAGGGGCTTGTGGGCATTGGCAATGACCAGCTCCAAAAAGTTGTTGGCCTTTTCCAGCTTGTCATAGAAGGACAGATAGTTGGCCGACAGCTCAAACTTGTCCAGCCCGCACTCTTCGGAGATCCGCTCCCGCAGGATGTTCAGCACCGCATAGAGCCAGCAGCGGCCGCTGCGCTGCTGCCAGGTGACGCCCCGGGTTTTCAGCTCCAGGGCAAAGTCTCCGTTCAGCTTTGCCGCCTGGGCGGGGACGTAGGCCAGATCCTTCAGCTCGGTTTTGGCCAGGGCCGCGTGGAGGGTTTTCAGCTCCCGCCGGCCGGCCTGGCTCTGCCGGAATTGGCAGAGCATGGAGGGTGTAATCTCGTGCATGGCCATCAGTTCTTCACCACCAGGGCAAATTTGGGCTTTTCGGGCAGGTATTTCACCCGCAGCTGCTTGCCCACAGTGAGGAAGGTAGGGGGATTGCCCAGCTTGGCCTCTACCGTCTGGCCCTCCGGAGTCTGGTATTTGACATAGTACACATAGTCCACGCTCCGGTTGCCGTCGGCATCCTCGCCCTCGTTTTCTTTGATGCGGCTGACCACTGCGTCAACCTCTACACCGTTTTGATTGATCTTGCGGCTGCGCAGGAAGTTGTACACAAAGCCGGCAATCACTGCCGCCACCGCCACGCCGATGAGAATGTAATACCACATGGTCGTTCCCTCCTCTAAGCTTCAGTTTCCAAAGTGGATGCGCATATAGCTGCGGGCCTCCTGGGTCTGGAGACCGAAGTCTGCAAGGACGTCGGCGTCCGGGGCCAGGCTGACCTGATAGCTGTCGGTTTCCACCGCCTGCAGCTGGTTGTAGTTTGCCAGGAAATCCTCGCTGCCGTCGGGCCGGAGATAGTCCACCGCGTTGCGCAGAGACTCCAGGGCCACATTGTCCAGCGCGCCGTATTCGGAGATCACAATGGTGCAGTCGCTCTTACTGCCCACCAGATACAGGCCGATCTTGCCCAGGTTGAAGCCCAGGTTGGCGGAGTCCTCCCCCAGGGGGTCGTAAAGCGCCAGCTGCTGCCGGTCAATCACCATCTGGTCCAGCTCCTTCATGTCGTAGGGGGCGTTGACCTTGAACTTGTAGGTGGTGGTGTTGGCCGTCTCGTCCTGCTCGATCAGCAGGTTGTCGCTCTCCAGCTCCAGCTGTGCCAGGCCGGAGAGATAGAAGATGGTGAGCTGGGGGTCCATACCCAGATACTGACCCACCACGCCCATCATCTGCATGGTCAGGTAGGCGCCCATAAAGTCGTCTGCGGCGTAGGTGGAGGTGAGATAGTCCCCCTCCAGCACAAAGTCCCGGCTGCCGTCGGCAAAGTCACTGCCGGTGATGTCCACGGTAATCCGGTCATCCCCCAGGGTCTCGGCGAAGGCCATATTGGGATTGGATTCCAGATAGGTGGCCTTCAGCTCGGCGTATTTGGAGTCTTGGGCCAGCATGGTGTCATAGATGCCCTGCAGCACAGTCTTGGGGTCTGCGGCGGTAGTCTGGGGCTCCGTGGGGGCGGCACAGGCAGCCAGGCTCAGCACCAGCACCAGGGCCAGGGCCGCAGTTACAATGCGTTTGGTCGTGTGATTCATATGTTCCTCCGCTTTCTATGTTGGGTAGATTCGTACGCCTACAGAATAGCACACAAACCGTACAGAACCGTTACAGGCAGGCGCTTACTCCCCGGCGACCAGCAGGGCGGACCCGGCAGGCAGCTCCAGGGTCCCGGACCGGCCGGGGGCCGGCTGGGTGTCTGCGCCCAGGAGCAGCTGGGTCCAGCTGCCCTCGGGCAGGGTGACGGAGAGGGGCTCCTCCCCGGGGTTTAACAGGGCGTAGCCCACCAGGGCGTCACCGTCCAGATAGCGGATTTCAATCACGGCGCCGTCCAGGATCTGACACTCCAGCCGAGCCTGCCACAGGAAGGGGTGGCTGCGGCGCAGGGCGATCAGGTCGCGGTAGTAGTCGTGCAGGGCCATCTCGTCGCTGCCGGGGACCAGCGCCTCCCAGTCCAGGTTGTTCACCGCGTCAGAGGAGGCGTAGGAGTTGGAGTCGCCCCCCTTGGTGCGGTACATCTCCTCCCCCGCCAGGAAGAAGGGGATGCCCTTGCCCAGCATCAGGGCGGCAAAGCCCAGGCGGTTCATGGCCAGGCGCTGGGCCTGGTCCACCTCGGGGTTGGAGGCCTCCAGCTTGTCCCGGATGGTTTGGTTGTCGTGGCAGGCCATGTAGTTGAGCACCATGCCCTCCTCCACGCTCCAGCCGGTGAGGGTCCGGTCGGTGCCGCCCTCAAGGCCGAAGATCACCTTGCCGGCGGTGCCGTTGTTGGCCTTGCCGTTGAGATAGCCCCGGTCCTTGGCGTCAAAGACGCTGCCCTTCAGCCCGTCCCGGGTGGCGTCGTTGAACACGCCCACGGCGCCGATGGCCCCTTCAGAGGCCGTCACCTTGCCGATGTTCTGCTGGTTGGCCTGGAGATTCACGTTCAGCGGGGTGGTGCCGCCGGTCCAGCCCTCGCCGTAGAGCAGGGCCTGGGGGTTCACCGCGTGGACCGCCGCCTCCACCGCCTGCATGGTGTCTACGTCGTGCAGGGCCATCAGGTCAAAGCGGAAGCCGTCCAGCCGGTACTCCTTGGCCCAGTAGACCACAGAGTCCACCATGTACTTGCGGAACATCACCCGGTCAGAGGCGGTCTCGTTGCCGCAGCCGCTGCCGTTGGAGGCCGCGCCGGTGGGGGTGAAGCGGTAGTAGTAATAGGGCACCACCCGGTTCAGGTTGGAATCCAGGGCGTAGGTGTGGTTGTACACCACGTCCATCACCACGCCGATGCCCCGGCGGTGAAGGGCCTGGACCATCTGCTTCAGCTCGTGGATGCGCACCTCGCCATGGTAGGGGTCGGTGGAGTAGCTGCCCTCGGGGGCATTGTAGTTTTTGGGGTCGTAGCCCCAGTTGAACTGGGGCGCGTCGGAGCTCTCATCCACGGTGGCGTAGTCATAGATGGGCTGCACCTGGACGTGGGTGACGCCCAGCTGGGCCAGATAGTCCAGCCCCACCGGCTGGCCGGCGGCATTGGTGAGCCCCGTCTCTGTAAAGCCCAGGTACTTGCCGGGATACCGGCTGCCGGAGATGGCGTTGGAGAAGTCCCGGACGTGGATCTCCCAGATCACCGCCTGGTCATAGCGGGTCAGGCCGGGGTCAAAGGGCTCGTCCCGGAAGCCCTGGGGGTCTGTGGCGGCCAGGTCCACCACCATGCCCCGCTCGCCGTTGACGCCCACAGCCCGGGCGTAGGGGTCCACAGCCTCCTGGGTGCCCAGGGCGGTGGTGACCAGATAGGTGTAGTAGGTGCCGGGGCCGCAGTCCGCCAGGACGGACCAGACGCCCTGCTCGCCCCGCTCCAGGTCCAGGGTCCGGAAGGGATCACAGTCGTTACCGGCCTCAAACAGCTGCAGCTGCACCCGGCCGGCGGTGGGGGCCCAGAGCTTGAACAGGGTGCCGCCCTCCGTCAGGGTGGCGCCCAGGTCGTCGCCGTCGTAGGTGTATTGGGCCACAAACTCCGGCGTGTCGAACACCTGGGTGGGCACTGCGGGCAGGGGCTCAAAGCCCTCGATCTCCAGGGTGTAGGTTTTGGTCAAATCCAGCTCCCGGGCCAGGGTGATGACCCCGGTGATGACCTCGTTGTCCAGGCTGGACAGGCTCTCCACGGTGAGAGGGGTGTCGCCGTCCAGGACCCGGATCTGATCCAGACTGGTCAGGCGGGTGGCGGGGCTCAGGGTGTAGCGGATCTCCCGCAGGCCCACAATGGCCGCCATGCTGAGCTTTTTGGTCTGTTCCAAGGTGACGCCTCCGTCCTTGCTGAAATATTGGGTGGAATCTCCGGCCCGAAGATAGATTTCAGTGTCCGGCCCGGTGATGGGGGCAAAGCGGTCCTCCTCCACGTCCTTGGTGGCCTCCCCCCAGGAGGCCCCGCCGGGATCGGAGCAGTGGGTGCGGACAATAAAGCCCACCTCCTCAATCTCCTGGGGCACGTTCAGCACGCACTTGACCCCGTAGGCGCAGGGGTGGAAGAGATAGCCGTGGCCGTCGGCATTGGGATACCAGATCCACATGTCGCAGCGCGCATAGTCGGCGGTGGGGTCGCTCCAGTAGAAGGTGACCTGGTTGCAGCCGGGCTCGGGCTCCAGGGTGTACTCCTCCCCGTCAAAGGCCGGGGCCGCGGCTTCGGTGGTGGTCGCCGCGGCAGTCTCGGAGGCCGGGGCGGTCTCCGGGGCCGGGGCGGTGCAGCCGCAGAGCAGCAACAGGCACAGGGCAAGACAGAGGATTCGTTTCATTGGGATTCGCCGTCCTTTCTCTTTTTGAACACCAGCAGCTTGCTGAAAATATAGTTCAGAATGACAGTCAGCACGGAGATCAGAATCTTGGCAATGCTCAGCCCGCTGAGTCCCAAAATCAGATACCGCCCCGCGTGGAGCAGATCCTTGGCGGCCCAGAGCAGCAGCTCCTCAATGCCGAAGGAGGTGAGTCTGGCCCCCACAAAGGCGCCGAACTCCCGCAGGGCCACGGCAGGCTGCCAGCTTTTGCTCTCAAACACCCAGAGCTTATTGGTCACAAAGGCAAAGAGCACCGCCGCCGCAAAGGCCGCCGCGTTGTGCAGCAGGGCCAGGTCCTCCCCAAAGAGGTATTTCAGTACAAAGAACACCAGGTAGTTCACCCCGGTGGTCAGTACGCCGAATATCAGATAGGTCACCGTCTCCCGGTTGACCAGCTTGCGCAGCAGTTGTTTCATAAATGGCTCCTTCGGTATGATGATTCGGCTTCATAATACCCCGGAATCGGCAAAAAGTCAAGCGCTCATGGCAGATCCAGCCACGCAAGCCGCTGCTGCCAAAGGGCGCCGTCTGCCCCGGCAGTGGGTTGGGCCCCCAGCTCATCGGTGCAGTAGTCGGCAAGAAAGTCGGTGTACTTCACGGCGCCCCGGGTGTTGAAATGGATGGTGTCATACCAGTCCGCGGTGGGATCAATGTCCAGCCGGGTTTGCAGGTCGGACCAGTCCTCTACCCCTCGGCAGGGCATCTGCTCCAAATCGGCAAAGAGCTGCGCCGCTGCCTGGGTCGACATGGCCCGGTTGGTGGGCGCGTAATAGAACACACACTGGATCTGCCGCTGCTGGCACAGCTGGGCAATCTGCCGCAGATAGTCCAGGTTGTGGGCGTAGACCTCGGGCTCCGGCAGCTCCAGGGCAGGCCCGGCGGGCTCTGTCTGGTCGGTGGCCTCCGCCAGTGGGGTGTAGCCGCAGAGCATCCGCCCCTCCTCCGCCTTGGAGGGCTCCCCCTCCAGGCAGTCATACACCCGGTCGTGGAACTCTCCCAGCGGATACAGCGCAACCCCCAGGATCCCCTCCTCGCAGCTGGCTGCGGCCCGGAACCGGTCCGCTGAGAAGGGCATATAGACCACGTTGACCTTGGAAAACTCCTCATATAGGGGATACAGCGCCCCGGAGACCTCTACAAACACGTATTTGGGGCTTTGGGTCTTGAGACACTGGCGCAGATAGTACCAGGTCAGGGGTGTGGTCTGGGAGGGGCCCGCCATCACGTAGGAGGTCAGTCCGCTGCGGGCATAGAGCTCTGCAGGGATCACGTTGCAGTAGGCACGAGAGCTGCCCAAAAAGAGCACGTCGATGGTGTCAGGCTCCTCTTGCAGATAGGAGGACCAGACCGCTCCAAAGGTGGTGCGCTGGGGCATCATGGCGCTGCCCAGGCTGAAGAGCAGCCATGCCAGCAGCACAACGGTGAGCAAAAGCACCGCCAGCTCGTAGAACACACTTGTTTTTTTCATGACGCACCTCCCCTCAGTAGCGGAAATACACAAAGTCCTGGGCCTGGAAGCCGGCGCCGTACACGCCGAACACCGCCGCAATCAGCAGAAGCGCCGCCAGCACCCCGTAGCATGGCAGCACCCGCTTGGGCAGTCGGGTGCTGAACCATCGCCAGACACCGGGCAAATCCAGCACCGCGCACAGGGCGGTCACCAGGCTCAACACCCAGATCCTGGCAGGGCCATCGGCGGGCAGCCCGGGGTCTACCCGGCCAAAGCCCGTGTGGATCACCCCGGCAAGCTGGCCCAGGATCTGCCGGACCTGGGTCATGGACTCCGCCCTGAAAAACAGCCAGGTCATACTCATCAGGGCAAAGGTGACCACCCCTGCCAGGGCATTCCAGGCCAGTCGGCTTGCCGGCGCCCGAAGGGCTGCCTCCAGCCGCCTGCGTCCGGGCTGGAGAATACGCTCCGCCACCTGCAGCAGGCCATTGACCAGGCCCCAGGCCAGATAGTGCCAGGCCACCCCGTGCCACAGACCGCTCACAGCAAAAACCACCAGGATGTTGCACCAGGTACGCAGCTGGCCCTTCCGGCTGCCCCCCAGCGGGATGTACAGATACTCCCGGAACCAGGAGGTCAGGGAAATGTGCCACTTGCGCCAGAAGGAGGTGACGCTGGTGGAGTAGTATGGCGCGGTAAAGTTTTCCCGAACCGTGAAGCCCAGGGCCCCGGCCACACCGATCGCCATGTGGGAGTAGCCGGCAAAGTCAAAGTAAATCTGCAGACTGTACAGCCCCAGGGTCACCAGCCAGGTGGCGGGAGAGGCGTTCATGGCGGAATAGATCCTGCCCACTGTCAGGGCCAGGCTGTCTGCCAGGACCAGCTTTTCCACCATGCCCAGGGCAAAGCGGAGCAGCCCTCCCTTGACCTCCTCTGCGCGGAAGGGCCGGGGCTGCTTCAGCTGGGGCAGGAAGCTGCGGGCGTGACCGATGGGACCCGCCAGAATGCAGGGGAAAAAGACCACAAACAGTGCGTAATCCACCAAATCGCGCTCCGGCGCCATGCCGGGCCGGCCGGAATCCGGCCAGCTGCCCCGGTATACGTCCACCAGGTAGCCCACAATGGCAAAGGAGAAAAAGGAGATCCCCACCGGCATCACCAGGCGCAGCTCGCTGCGGGGCGCCAGCACCGGCAGCACCAGCGGCAGCAGCTTCAGCACCACCAGCAGCCCTAAGTGGAGCACACAGCCCAATGCCAGCAGCAGCCTGCCCCGTGTCCGGCTCCCGCCGGCACCGATGGCCCAGCCCAGGGCGTAGGACACCCCTGTGGAGACCAGCACCACCAGCCCCAGCGCCGGGGCAGCCCAGCAGTAGAATACATAGCTGGCTGCCAGCAGCCAAAAGCGGCGCAGCCGCCCGCGCAGCAAATAATATACCGGCAGAACCACCGCCAAGAACACGAAAAACGGAAAGGTCGTAAAGCTCATAATGACACCGGCAAGGGCCGTTCCTTTCAAAAGATGGGGTACCTGAGACAAAGCCCCCGCCGGGACCCCGGCGGGGGCGAATCAGATGTGCTTAGAAGTTGTGGTTTACGCTGCGCTTGACGTAGCTGGTGTGCAGCAGCTCGTGGGCCAGGTGCGAGTTGGGCTCGCCCAGGAAGTCCTTGTACAGCGCGATCATCTGCGGGTTGTTGTGGCTCTGNNAGCTGGTGTGCAGCAGCTCGTGGGCTCTGTGAGAGCCGGGCTTGCCCAGGTAGGTCTCGTAAAGCTCAATAATCGCAGGGTTCTCGTGGGACTTGCGGAGCTTGGCGTCCTTGTCCAGGCTGTAGAGCACCTTGGCCCGCTCGGCCCGCAGGTCCACAAAGTTGCGGACGCTGGCGTGCTGCTGGGGCTGG
>DFIE01000003.1:0-210 GCA_002372735.1 Clostridiales bacterium UBA3705 | reverse complement strand
AGTTCTTCTCGCCGGACTTGACCATGTCAAGCACCTTGGCCGCGTTGGCCAGGCCGGAGGCAACCGCCACGTTGACGGTGAGGCCCGCCACCTCATAGGTGGCCTCCTTCACGCCCTCTACGCCCCGCACGTCGGTGAAGTCCAGCTTGCCCAGCTCTTCGCCGGTCAGGGTCTCCACGGCGGTACGCAGGGCCGCCTCCATCACGCCGC
>DFIE01000164.1:3630-5764 GCA_002372735.1 Clostridiales bacterium UBA3705 | reverse complement strand
ATGGCCACCCTGGACCTGGGCAAGCAGATTGTGGACGACTTTGTGGCCGCCTGCAACCAGCGCTGCGCCGGCCAGAAGACCACCCTCTCCGTGGTGGACCTGGCCGAGCTGAAGACCACCGTGCCCACCGCCCTGAAAAAATTTGCCGGGGCCACCAGCGCCCAGATCAGCGGCAGCGACTACAAAACCGTCTCTGACGCCCGGGCGGGCACCCGGGAATTTGCCGCCTCCAGCAAGATCGACCAGGTGGACCTGGTGCACCTGGCCACCAAGCTGGGCACCCCCGAGGGCGAGCAGCTGGCCCAGGCCCTGCTTGGCGCGGTAAAGTACAACAAGACCAGCTCCTCCATCACCAACGCCTACGGCATCTCCATCTACTTCCCCTACCAGCGCACCGGCAAGGTGAGCAGCGCCGTGGCCGCCTACCAGGCCATCGGCATGGACAGCGACTACACCCGCTGCATCCAGGAGTTCGCCGGCCTCACCGGCGGCGGCCAGTCCGTCTCCGGCGCCAGCGGCAGCCCCCTGGACAGCCTCTTCGGCGCCGCCTCCGGGGGCGTATCCTCCGAGCTGGACATCAGCAGCCTGCTGGGGGCCTTCCTGGGCGGCGGCGAGTACGGCCGCAGCCTGGACGTGGATGCCGCGGCCCAGACCATCGCCGACAACCAGTTTGACGGCACCGCCCTGGTGTGGACCAACGACGGCAGCCAGACCACCCTGCGCCTGAGCGAGGAGCAGTGGAGCCTGGTCCATGAGCTGGAGCTCAACGTCTTCTACGACGACGGCGAGGGCTACATCGACCTGGGCCTGGACAACGTCTTCTCCTTCACCGACGACGGCGCCCTCATCGGCGACTACGACGGCACCTGGCTTGCCATCGACTCCCAGGTGATCCCCTACTACTACGTAGACAGCATCTACACCGAGGACAGCTTCTCCATCACCGGCCGGGTGCCCGTGCTGCTCAACGGCGAGCGGGCCGAGCTGCTCATCGTCTTTGACACCGAAAACCCCGACGGCTACATCGCCGGCGCCCGCACCGTCTATCTGGACGGCCAGACCGACACCGTGGCCAAGGAGATGACCGAGCTGCAGGAGGGCGACACCCTGGACCTGGTGTGCGACTACTACAGCTACGACGGCGACTACCAGAACAGCTACCTCTTCGGCGAGCAGCTTACCTACAAAGAGGGCATGAAGATCAGCAACGTCACCATCAACAAGGAAGCCGCGGTGGCCACCTACCTGTTCCGGGACATCTACAACCAGGAATACTGGACCACCCCCATGAACTGACGGGAGGTACGGTATGAAAAAACGTCTGCTCAGCCTGCTGCTGGTGCTGGCCCTGCTGGTCAGCCTGGCCCCCACGGCCCTGCCCCGGGCCCAGGCCGTGACCATCTCCAGCGCCGACCGTACCAGCCTGGAGAACTTCCTGGCCCGGTTCTGGTGGTACTGGTACCCCTACAACTGCACCGACGCCGCCCGGGTCAACGAGGCGGACGTCTACTGGCGGTACAACCTGCTGGGGGGACTGCTCAGCAACGGCTATCCCATTGACTACAAGCTCTACAACAACGGCAACTGGTTTTACGAAAACTGGCGGGGCAGCGATCCCCTGGGCCGCTGGGACGCCTACACCCGGGTCTCCGCCGAGGGCGCCCGGTGGATCCTGAAAAACATCTTCCACTGCACCGACGCCGACGTGAACAAGATGCACGCCCGGCTCCTCACCGCCAAGTACCACTATTACTACAACGGCTACTACTACGCCTGCCTGGGCGGCGTGGGGGGCGGGGCCTACACCCGCAATCTCCAGTTCACCGAGTACGGCGACAACCGGTACCTGGCCAACTTCTACTACGAGGACGTCACCACCAAGGAGTACAGCGGGCCCTACTTTGCCGTGGTGTCCAAGGAGCGGATCGACGGCAAGGACTACTGGACCCTGTACTACCACGAGAAGTACATGGCCCCCTCGACCACGGGCTTCCTGGACGTGAACGACGACAGCTTCTACGCCGCCGCGGTGGAATGGGCCGTGAACAAGGGCATCACCTCCGGCGTCAGCAGCTACCGGTTTGATCCCTCCGGCACCTGCACCCGGGCCCAGGCGGTGACCTTCCTGTGGCGG
>DFIE01000164.1:0-3513 GCA_002372735.1 Clostridiales bacterium UBA3705 | reverse complement strand
CCTTCTACTACAACGCCGTGCTCTGGGCGGTGGAGAACCAGATCACCAACGGCATGAGCGCCACCCTCTTCCAGCCCAACGGCCCCTGTACCCGGGGGCAGATCGTCACCTTCCTGTGGCGGGCGGCGGGCCGACCAAAGACCACGGGCAGCCTGCCCTTCCGGGATCTGGCGCCGGGGGCCTACTACACCGAGCCCATCCGCTGGGCGGTGAGTATGGGCATCACCAACGGCACCGACGGGACGACCTTCTCGCCGAATCTGGCCTGCAACCGGGCGCAGATGGTGACCTTCCTGTACCGCTGGCTGCAGAAGGACCACGTAGACCCCGGCCCTGTGGATTGGCTGGGCCTGTGGCAGGCCTCCACCGGGGAGACCATCCGGGTGACCGAGGTAACCCGCACCACCGTCACCTTTACCGAGACGGGGTACACCGCCTCCGGCCAGAGCACCTATACCAATACCTACACCCTCCGCTTTACGGATACGGCCCGCACCGTGGTGCAGCGGCCCTACGCCCAGTACCTGCCCCAGCTGCAGTACACCTACACCCTGGATGCCGCCGCAGGCTGCCTGCGGCTGAAGAATCCGCTGAACGGGCGGGTCACGGAATACTACCGGGCAGGCTGAGACCCGGGCAAAGAGAAACGGCACGCCGCAAAATCATGGGTTTTGCGGCGTGTCATTTTGCAATTTTCTCTTTACTTTTGGGCGATTTTAGGGTATCCTATAGGGGCAGCAACAAATAAATTACCAACAGGAGGTAACAAGTATGGCTAAGTATGTATGTCCCGTTTGCGGCTATGTCCACGAGGGTGACACCCCCCCTGAGTTCTGCCCGGTCTGCAAGGTTCCCGGCTCCAAGTTCACCAAGGTTGAGGGCGAGATCAAGCTGGCTGCCGAGCACGTGTTCGGCGTTGGCACCAAGCTCGACGGTGTGAGCGAGGAAGACAAGGCATATATCCTGGAGCAGCTGAAGGCCAACTTCACCGGCGAGTGCTCCGAGGTCGGCATGTATCTGTGCATGGCCCGGGTGGCCGCCCGGGAGGGCTATCCCGAGATCGCCCTGTACTGGGAGAAGGCCGCCTTTGAAGAGGCCGAGCACGCCGCCAAGTTCGCCGAGCTCCTGGGCTCTGAGCTGGAGCCCAAGATGACCGCTTCCACCAAGGAGAACCTGAAGTGGAGAGTCGACTGCGAGTACGGCGCCACCAAGGGCAAGTTTGACCTGGCCGCCTGCGCCAAGAAGAACGGCCTGGACGCCATCCACGACACCGTCCACGAAATGGCCCGGGACGAGGCCCGTCACGGCAAGGCTTTGGAGGGTCTCCTCAATCGTTATTTCAAATAAGATTTGAAATAACGGAATCAAGGATAGGACGCTACGGCGTGCTGAAGAGATACTTCGGCTGATCAATGAGAATTGCTCTGAAGATCGTTCTTGTCATTCTCGGCATCGTGTTTCTGCTGATCTCCGGTTTCATCATCGCAATCATGCGTTCGAGGCCCGACAATGACAAAGAAAAATATCGGCGTTTAGAGACCGATAACGCGATCTGGCTGACGGTCTTTCTTGTGCTGGCTGCCGCCAGCATCTGGGGCGCGGTTCGGATTTAAGTCCAACAGCGCAGCGCAGAACCGTTCTCAGTGCTGTGACGGCTCGAGACACGGCCGCGCCCTGGAAGGCCTCCTCAAGCGGTACTTCGGCTGATAAAACCCGCATAAAAACAGGCTTTTCAAGAGGGAAGGGAGCAATCCTTTCCCTCTCTTTTTATGATTTCAAAGCAAAAAGCGGAGTAAAGTGTTGACATACACCGGTGGGATGACAGGAAGGAAGTGGATAAAAATAGGGAGAACAGTGAACTTATTTTTCGTGGCTGCTTGCGAACAAGGGTTTGATATGATATAATTATGCTGTAGCAAAGGACCGCAGCAGAGAGCGCCAAGCCGTGGAACGCAGCGGAACGATTCGGCGCCTGTGCATGGCCCGTGCAGTTGCCCGTGAGGGTTACCCCGAGATCGCCTTATACCGGGAAAAGACCGCCTTTGAAGAGATCGGGTACGCCGCCAAGGGCAGATTCGACCTGGCCGTCTGTGCCAATTCAGGAAAAAACGAGGGGAAGAATATGTAAGCTGGGAGGGATTATTATGGGTGGATATACATCCATATCAAGGATGGTCGAAATTGATCGGAAGAAATCCTTTGTCGTAGGGTTCCTCTGCGAAAACTGCAAGAGAAAGCAGCTTGGCAAAGGCATGAATCAGATCAGCCAAACGTCTTATGTCTACACAAAGCGAGGCGAAGACAAAGCGTACGACAAATCCACGGAAGCACTGAAAGGCAACATGCAGAAGATCAGTGAGGGCCTGAAGTCAGGGAGCATGAGCAGTGCGCATCTGTATTGCAGCTGCCGTTACTGTGGCAATAGACCGCAGTGGGCCAACTATAGCAACCCGGAAAAGCTCTACAAAGCATGCGGCATGGCATACAACGCGCTGGGAGTTGCTGCATTGGTGCTGCTGGTTGTGCACATGATGAACAAGGGGAAAGCCGCTCTTTACGGTGCAATCTCCTTGATAGTCTGCGGGATTCTTGCATTGATCGTGCCGAGGATCCTGATTATGCAAAAAAACAAGAAACAGGATAAGCTCGTGCAGCAGATGAATCATGCTTACTGGCCGGTGCTGCTGGAGGACGAGGCCTCCCAGCGGGCTTACCTTCGCGGCGAATCAGATGAAGTGCTGGCAGAATATGGGTTCGTTCCCGAAAAAGCGGCAGACGGATCGATCTGACCCACAGGAAGACCCACGCAGAGCGGTCCGATAGGAATTGGGGCCCGTTTTGGCTGAGATTTGCGGCGATGGATACCATGCCCGATCACGCAATGGAAACCGGCGGATGATGCCTTGAAGGGCTCGTCAAACCGGCGCAGCAATATATAATAAGCAATATAGAAAAAAGGAGTATTGAGATTATGGATTCTTATTCGATCTATCAAATCAGCGGTTTGTTTGGCTTTTTCCTGATCATGATTATCACGATTATCGTTGGCACCTTCGTTTCCAATAAAAAAATCAGCTGGCCGATTTTCGCTGCCGGAGCGATCATTACCCTGATCTCGCTCATCGGCAATCAGCGCGCAGCCTCTGCAATGGGATTGCCCGGTGCAATGACGCTGCGGTGGGTCGTGTATTTCATCCTCCTGATCGGAGGCGCTGCCTTGGTGGGTCTTGTGCGCAGGAAATAATCATCGCCTGCGAAGCTGTCGGAACGGCAAGGCCCTGGAAGGCCTGCTGAAGCGTTATTTCAAATAAGATTTGAAATAACGGAATCAAGGATAGGACGCTGCGGCGTGCGGAAGCGGTACTTCGGCTAAGCCCGCAAAACCTACGTAACATCGAACATCTTTGAGAGGGGAAGGAGAAATCCTTCTCCTCTCATTGATATTTCCGGCGGATTTGCGCTGCCAATGGGGAGAGCCCGGCCGTCCATCCCACCGGGGCTGCTGATTGTGTA